>CAVKVO010000096.1:0-9045 GCA_963659575.1 Prevotella sp. CAG:1031 | reverse complement strand
TGTGCATGACGGAAAGGCAACAACAAGCAAGGTTTGCTTACGCTAAGGGAAGAATGAAGAACGAAGAGTGAAGAATCGTTGCGCATAGTGGGCGAAGCGTCCTCGCTTTGCCCTTCGCGCAGTTGGAAGGGCGTTGTGGGCGTAAGGGTAGGAGGTACGGCGCCCTCGCCGTATCATTCGTGCTCAAACGAAAACTCTTTCGCTCTTCGAGCGATGGGTCGTTGAGGGCAACGACCCTCCTACACCAACGCAGCATTTCTAATAATCAAAAAGGCGTGGAAACATTTCCGTTTCCACGCCTTTTGAATTATTGTTATATTAGTGAAATCTTACTTCACTGGACCGTCGACAATCACGCAGCGGTTCTTGTCGTTCTCGCTGAAGGGCTGCACCTTGTCACCCTTAGCATCGGTGATGATGCGGTTGGCGTCGATGCCGTAGTTCTTCACGAGCGAGTTCTTGAACGACTCTGCACGCTTCTGCGAGTACTTCATGTTGATGTTAGAGTTACCTGTGCCACGGTCTGCATAACCAGTTACGCTCACCTTAGCGTCGGGGTTGCGCTTCAGATATTCAGCAGTGCGCTTCAGCACCTCGTCAGGTCTGCCTGTCTCCGAGTTTCTAATCTTGTAGAAAGCCTCCTCGTGCAGAGTCTCTGCCTTTGGTTCTGGTTTCGGTTCAGGCTTAACCACGGGCTTCGGTTCCGGTTTGGGTTCCGGTTTTGGCTCAGGCACAGGAGCGGGCACCGGCACGGGAGCAGGAGCTGCCTTCTTGTATTTGTGGCCGAAACGGAAGCTGACACCAATCATACCCGTTATCATCCAGTCGTCGCTGTTGTTGTATTTCGAGTTGAAACGGTCGTCAAGACTGTTTGCGTTTACCTCAAGCGACACGCCTACAGGCTTTGCCGGATTGGTCTCCAGGCGCAGACCAGCGCGGATGTTGTGGCTGAGACGAGTGCCGCTCCACACGAATGGCATGTTGAGGCTGTTGTTGGAAGATGCCAGAGCGTTGGCCTCGCTGTTGCCCCAAGCAGTGTTCAAACCGATACCGCCAACGAATATCACATTGAGGCAATGCTGGTTCTTGGGAGCGATGAGGTTTGAGAGGTTGATGAGAAGGTCAGCGTCGGTGGTTATGTAGTTCCACTTGTAGCGCTGTTCGGGTGTGTCGAAACCGCTCTTGGCCTGCCATCCGTTCACGTGCAGACGTGCTCCAACTACCGGAGTGAAGTAGTGTCCGAACGACACTGCGCCCACGGGAGTTATCAGTTTGTCCATCTTTGCGTCGGTAAGCGTAAGCTGTGCGCCGCCCTGCAGCTCCACGTAGCTGTATGACTGGGGCTGCTGCTTGTCGACTTGCTGCGCCGCAACCGTACACGACATCATTATGCCGAGTGCTGTTGCAAGGGTAATCCTTTTGTTTTGCATGAGTCTAATGTTTTTATTGTTTGTTATTAGTTGTTTTTAGGTCTTCTGTAGCATAGAGCCAATGACGTACTATCTGCAAAGATAATACTATTTATGTTAATAAGTAACTGTAAGATAACAAATTCTACAACTTTGTCGCAGAAAATTTAACGACAAAGGTGACAATTACACATCGTAAATGCCACCTTTGCTATACATGAATGTCACAAAGACTTCAAAAAGAGCTTACCACACGAACTCCCCTATGTTGTTTTTGTAGAGGTTGCCATAGTTTTGGGCGTTGAACAGAACGACGTGGGAACCGACGGTGTTTGTGAACAGTTTGTAGTAAAGGTCGCGCAAACTCATATTCGCATTGGTCTCGATGCACTCCTGCAACGTCATGGAGAACCGGTTGGACATCCACACGCCAAGGTCGTTGTTGCGTATGTCAGCCTTTGAGGTTTCGTTGGCTTTGGCTGCGGCGAACGCGAGCATGCCATGGAAGCCCTCGATGGCAGTGAACACGCTGCCGGCATGACAGGCCTCAATCATGCACAGAAACTTGCGGTAGCACTTCTTGTCCGCCATGGCCTGGAAGGTTTCCTCCGCCAGGTCGGCGGTGAATCCGTTTTTCTCCTCCAGCCATTCCAGTTGTCCCTTAGAACCGTGACCGCTCCAGAACAAGAACACATTGTCGGAACTGCTTGCGGAGATCACCTGTTGGAGTCTGTCGCTGCGCTCTCCGCACAGTATTGACTTGATGTCGCCCGGTTTCAGTTGCGAAGTGTGGTAGTCGATGGTCACGTCCTTGCGCACGTTTTCGCCCCCGATGCGCACCGCCACATATCCCTTGTTGGGGTTCTTGGCGTTGTTGGCTATGTCGTCTTCGGCTATCAGCACGATGTGGTCGTCGTCATATCCGTTCTTCTTCAGCAACTGATAGATACAAAAGACGTCGGCCTGGTGACGGTAGTTGTCCCAACCGGACGAAGCGGCCACGAGGAGCGCCCACTTCTTTTGCAGGGCAGGATATGTGATGCTGTCGTCCTTGTCGTCAAACTGCTGCATGGTGGTCGACTTCCACATCCAGTTGGCCAGCGACGATGAGGTGTGAGCCGAACCGTTGTTGGAGATATAGTCAAGAATGATGTACTTGCCGTTATACACCTTATAAGAATAGTAGGTGCTTGAGAGCACGTTGGTGTATACATTCTTGTCGAAATAAAGAGTTCCCGACACTCCGCACAGGTTGGGATATTTGCCAGCGGCAAGGGCGGATATGTAGTCGCGCATACCTTCTACGCTCGGAGTGTAGATATAATCGTCGCGTCCGTCAACGAGTTTCTTTATCGCATCGTTGAGCGACAAGGAGTCGTTCTGCTGCTGAATGAAAAAGGAGTAGCCGAGCATGGTGGCTGCGTCATACACCTGAGCCTCGCCGGCAATGGGCATCTCCTTGTATGTGGTCTCATAGCGTATGTCGAAACCGGTGCTTGGGTCGGAACCAACGGCCACGCCTTCCAGTCCTTCCACGGTGTCGCCCAATCGGCTGATTACGTTGGAGCCAAAGGCCATGTCGGAATACAGACAACGGGGAGTTGGATTGCCCGTCTTGGCCTGTTGCTGTATGGCGTCTTGAATCACCTTGATGTCGTCGATGGAACTTGGGGCGCAGATGAGGAAGTCGGCCTTCGATGCCGCTGCCTGGGTTGCCGCCTCCTCTATGGAACTGTAGCCGTAGTCGAAGATGCCCACATCCTCCAGGTGCATCTCGTCGGTTTGGAAGCCGAACCAGTCAACAAACGTCTTTCCATACAGCGACTTGCTGTTGGCTATGAGTGCCACACGCTTGCCTCCATAGGTGTAAGCCTGCGACAGAAGCACCTCGCATTGGGAAAGGTCGGTCTCTGTGAGTGCCCACAGACATCTTGTAGACGAAAAGCTGCGTATGAGTTCCTCGGTAGTGGCGAGGGTGAAAAACGGTTTTCTTACCGACTCTTTGCAAAACTTGTAGGCCATAGACTGCGCGTGGTCGGAATATTGTCCGCCTATGACCGCCACGATGTCTGTGCGCTTGGCCAGTTTTTCCGACAGCGCGTCGATGTCTTCCGTGGCCTCGTCATACCATTCATATTCCAAAACGAATCCCGTTTTCTGTCCCTGATAGGCTTTCTTCAGGTCTTCGGCGCACTGGTTCAGAATCCTTTTCCAGTGCTTGTCCTTTCCATCCTGCATCGGAAGCACCACCGCAACCTTCTTTGTTATCCACTGCTGGTTGCCGCCATTGCCCGAAGCGTTGTCGTCTTTGCAGGAAACCATGTTGAAAGCCATCAACAAGGCTACGATCAGCAAACTAAAGTTTCTCATATTCCAATTCCTTTTGTGACGGTTAAAAAATAAATTGGTACGATTTCGGCTTATATTTTTGAGATGTTTTTGTCTCTTGAAGAGGGAGCATAGCGGGCTATGTGACCGATGAAAGAGACGAAAACAGCCAAAAAGATGAGCCGTCAAGGTTATAGAACACAAATAAATGTACATCATCAAAATCGTACCAAGTTATTTTTTTTACCGTCACTTATGGGCTTTTAGAGGTGTAATATGCGCAACCTGTTAGAATTTCTCGCAAAGTATAACCACTGGATGCTCTTCGTAATACTCGAAGTGGCAAGCGCGGTGCTGTTGTTTCGCTACAATAGCTATCAGGGCAGTGTGTGGTTTTCGTCGGCCAACGCCGTGACGGGCAAGGTCTACGAGCTGGAGTCAGCCGTGGTGTCTTACCTCTCCATGTCTAAGGTGAACAAGGAACTCACGTTGCGCAACTTCTATCTGGAGCGTCAGGTGAACCAATTGTCGCGCCTGTATGCCGAACAGACCGGCGATACAACCGTGTGGCGCGGCGACGTGAAGCAGCTGCTGCAGAACTATCACCTCACACCGGCAAAGGTGGTGAGCAACTCGCTCGACCGCACGGACAACCTGATTACTATCAATAAGGGACGTGCCGACGGAGTGGAAAAGGACATGGGCGTGGCCAGTGGCAACGGCATTGTGGGCGTGGTTTATATGGCGTCCGAACACTATGCGATTGTCATTCCGGTACTCAACACGAGTTCGCGCATCAGCTGTTCGATACGTAAGCGCGGCTATTTCGGCTACTTGCGCTGGTATGGCGGCGACCCATCGGTGGCTTATGTGGAGGATATTCCGCGCCATGCACGCTTCAACCGCGGCGAATGGGTGGAAACGAGCGGCTATTCGTCCATATTCCCGGCGGGAGTGGCTGTGGGAAAAATCACAAACGTGTATAATTCGAGCGACGGACTGTCGTACAGGTTGAAGGTGCAGCTTGCGACAGACTTCGGATGTCTGCGCGACGTGTGCGTCATCAGCGACAACACTATCGCCGAACGTGCACGGTTGCTCGAAGCAGCCAAGGACTCGCTGAGGGTTGACGGTCGCGAGGACAAATAAATAATGTGTGTTCGATAAAGGCCGCGTTCTATAAGTTATATAATAATGTGTGTTCCATAGCGGGCATGTTCTATAAGTTATATAATAATGTGTGTTCCATAACGGGCGTGTTCTATAAGTTATATAATAAGGACGGTTCTATAAATTAGCTTTGGCAGATGTCAACGGATATTCTTAAACGTGCAGTGACGTTCGTCGCGCTGTGTCTTGTGCAGGTGCTTGTGCTCAATCAGATGCATTTGTTCGGCTGTGCCACACCTTTATTATATGTGTACATGGCGCTCATGTTCCCGCTCGACAGTCAGCGTTGGGCAGTTCTGCTGTGGTGCTTCATGCTCGGACTGGTCATCGATGTGTTTTCCAACACTCCCGGACTGGCTTCCGCTTCGATGACACTGGTGGGACTGGTGCAGCCATACCTGCTGCGGCTGTTTGTGCCGCGCGACGCTCCGGAAGGCATTGCGCCGTCGATGGCTACTATCGGTGTCGACAAGTATCTGTATTATGCCTTTCTGCTTGTTCTGTTGCACTGTCTGTGCATCTTTTCCCTTGAGGCTTTCAGCTTTTTCAACTGGATTCACTGGTTGGAGTGTATAGGTGGAAGCACCGCAATTACTTTTTTACTCGTTGTAACTCTTGAGAGTGTGAGGCGCAAGTGAAGGATTCCATGTTTGACAACAGGCGTTTCGTCATAGGCGGAGTGGCCATATTCATCGTCACCGTCTATATCATACGCCTGTTCACACTGCAGATAATGAGCGACGACTACAAGAAGAGCGCCGACTCAAACGCCTTTCTGAAGAAGGTGGAATATCCCTCGCGTGGAATTATCTCAGACCGACACGGTAAGCTGATGGTGTACAACCAGTCGGCTTACGACATAATGGTGGTGATGAACGAGACCAAAGGACGGCTCGACACCACCGAACTTTGCGCCACATTAGGCATGACGCGCAAAGAGTTTGAAAGCCGTATGGACGCCATCAAGGACAGAAACAAGAATCCGGGCTACTCCCGGTTCACGGAACAGTTGTTCGTGAGCAAACTGTCTGACCGCGACCTCGGCGTTTTCCAAGAGAAACTTTATCGCTTCCCGGGCTTTTACACCCGTAAACGAAGCATCCGCCAATACCAGTATGGTTGCGCAGCCCACGTGCTCGGCGACGTTGCCGAGGTGTCGCCTGCCGATATAGAGGAGGACGACTACTATCAGCCGGGCGACTACATCGGCAAACTCGGTGTGGAGAAGAAGTATGAGAAGCAACTGCGCGGCGAGAAAGGTATGCAGATAATGCTGCGCGACGCCCACGGACGTGTGCAGGGACGCTACCAGGACGGACGTTTCGACCGCCGACCTGTGCCCGGCAAGAACCTTACGCTCAGCATTGACTTGGATTTGCAGACGCTTGCCGAACGCCTTTTGGAAGGAAAGATAGGCAGTATCGTGGCCATAGAACCTGCCACGGGCGAAGTGCTGTGCATGGCTTCGTCGCCTACCTACGACCCACGCACGCTTACGGGACGACAGCGCAGCCGCAACCACTCCATGTTGAGCCGCGACGTGTGGAAACCGTTGCTCAACCGAAGCATAATGGGACAGTATCCGCCGGGTTCTACGTTCAAGACAACACAGGCACTCACTTATCTCAACGAAGGAATCATAACTCCCGCTACGGCTTTCCCCTGCCATCACGGTTTTTATTATCGCGGTCTGCACGTGGGATGCCACGGCCACGCCTCGCCTATAAACCTTGTCAACGCCATCAGCACGTCGTGCAACGGCTACTTCTGCTGGGGACTTTACTACATGATGGGCAACCGCCGCAAGTACAAGAGTGTGCAGGACGCCATGAACCGTTGGCGCGACTATATGGTGAGCATGGGTTTTGGTTATAAACTCGGCATCGACCTGCCCGGAGAGAAGCGCGGCATGATACCCAACGCCGGTTTCTACGACAAGGCTTACCGCGGTTCGTGGAACGGACTTACCGTGATAAGTATCTCGATAGGGCAGGGTGAGGTGACGCTGACGCCGCTCCAGATAGCCAATCTCGGTGCCACTATAGCCAACCGCGGCTACTACTACGCTCCTCACGTGGTGCGCAAGGTGGAGGGCGAACCGCTCGACACGGCCTACACCAACCGTCATTACACCATGGCGTCGCGCAGTGCCTACGCCAAAGTGGTGGAAGGAATGCGCAGTTCTGCCCTTAGGGGAACTTGCAAGATGCTTGCGCAATACAACTTTGAGGCGTGCGGCAAGACCGGAACGGCGCAGAACCGTGGCCACGACCACTCCGTATTCATGGGTTTTGCGCCTATGAACAACCCCAAGATTGCCGTTGCTGTGTATGTGGAAAACGGCGGTTGGGGAGCCGACTACGGTGTGCCGATTGGAGGATTGATAATGGAACAGTATATAAACGGCAAACTCTCGGCCGGGTCAATGAAGCGTGCCGAAGAGTTCCAGCACAAACGTATTGCTTATGGATCAGGCGACAGATAAGCGCAAGGGCGTGCTCCGCTCACTCGACTGGTGGACTATCGGCATCTATGTGGCGTTGCTCGCCTTCGGATGGCTGAGCGTTTGCGGCGCGAGCTTTGCCTTCAGCGACACCGACATATTGAGTCTCGACACTCGTTCGGGCATGCAGATAGTGTGGATAGGCACCTCGCTGTGCCTGGGCTTCGTGATACTCATGCTCGACAGCCGCTTTTTCGACACGTTCGGCTACGTAATCTATGCGGCACTGCTGCTATTGCTGTTTGTAACGATATTCAATCCGCACCAAATCAAGGGTTCACGTTCGTGGCTCGTGCTCGGCCCGTTGCGCTTGCAGCCAGCCGAGTTCGCCAAGTTTGCCACTGCGCTCGCCCTGTCCAAACTCATAGGCACCTATGGCTTCAACATACAGCGGCTGAAGCACCTCGGCGCAGCCTTGGGCGTAATCTTTTTGCCCATGCTGTTCATCATTTTGCAGCGCGAAACCGGTTCCGCACTTGTCTATCTCGCCTTCTTCCTTGTGTTCTATCGCGAGGGTATGCCCGGCAGCGTACTGTTTACCGGCGTGGCAGCCGTGGCCTATTTCGTTGTGGGCATACGCTATGAGAACGTGATGCTGATGGATACCCCCACGTCGGTGGGCAAGTTTGTGGTGCTGCTGATGGTGCAGACGTTCACTTCGGGCTTGGTGTTGGTGTATTGTCGCCACGCCAAGTTTGCCATAAACCTACTCCTTTCGTGCATTGTGGCAACCGTTTTGGCACTGTTGCTGTCCAAGTATGTCATTCCGTTCGACGTGGTTATCGTGCAACTCGTGGTGTGCGCCGCACTCGTGGGCGCACTGCTGTGGCAAGCCTTTTCCTCACGCCTGCGCAACTACTATTTCATTGTTGTCTTCGCTCTCGGCTCGTTGGCGTTTTTCTATTCTGCCGACTATGTGCTCAACAATGTGATGGAGCCACACCAGCGTGTGCGCATCAACGTGCTGCTTGGACTGGATGAAGACCTCGCCGGGGCCGGCTACAACGTGCACCAGAGCGAGATAGCCATCGGTTCGGGCGGACTTGAGGGCAAGGGATTTCTCAACGGCACGCAGACAAAGCTGAAGTTCGTGCCCGAGCAAGACACAGACTTCATCTTCTGCACCGTGGGCGAGGAGGAAGGTTTCTTGGGTTCAGCCGGAGTGTTGCTGCTGTTCCTTGCGCTAATCCTGCGACTGATACACCTGGCCGAGCGGCAACCGTTCCGCTTCGGGCGAGTCTATGGATATTCCGTACTGTCGATATTCCTTTTCCACGTGTTCATAAACGTGGGAATGGTGCTCGGCCTAACCCCCGTAATCGGTATTCCGCTGCCGTTTTTCAGCTATGGCGGCTCATCTCTTTGGGGCTTCACGATACTTCTGTTCATATTTCTTCGCATGGATGCCGGGCGCAACCTCGTCAATCGTTGAATGAGCACGAATGATACGGGGCGCCGTACCTCCTATGGCTGCGCGAAGATAGGCCGTAGTAAGCGCTGCGTCCTTGGCTAAAATGTGAAGCGCAAGGACAAACTTAGGAGGTACGGCGCCCTCGCCGTATCATTCGTGCTAAAATGCTACTCTTTCGCTCTTGCGAGCGATGGGATCGCCGAGGGCGGCGACCCTCCTAAGTT
>CAVKVO010000095.1:0-9047 GCA_963659575.1 Prevotella sp. CAG:1031 | reverse complement strand
GCCTTGCTTACTGTACACTTCGTGGCCATTGCACAGCGTGTGTTCCACTCTCCAGAGAAACTGATGGCCCTCCAGGGGGCTCCATTTGCACTTGCTTTCAATCACGTCTTTGGTGACTGTCCACGGCTCTCCTTTGCGCACGATGACGATATCGGCCTTGTAGCCGGGACGGAGGAAACCTCTATCCCTCACGCTGAACAACCGTGCAGGGGCGTGACACATCAGTTCAACCATGCGTTCCACGGTCAATACTCCTTCATCCACGAGTTGCAACATGGTGGGTAGGGAGAACTGAACCATAGGCATGCCCGACGCGGCGCGGCAGCATCCGCCCTGTTTCTGGTCGGGTCGGTGAGGCGCATGGTCGGTTGCCACAACGCTGATGCGCCCGTCGGTAAGTGCAAGGCGCAGTGCGTCGCGGTCGGCGCGGCTCTTTATGGCCGGGTTCACCTTTATCTTTGCGCCGAGAGTGGCGTAGTCTTCATCGGTAAAGAGCAGATGGCCTATCACCGCCTCAGCCGTTATGCGCTTGTCGTTGGGCGAAAACAGTTCCAGTTCGCGTGCGGTGGTGATGTGCGCCACGTGCAGTTGCGCTCCGAAACGCTTGGCCAAGGCCACGGCAGTGGCTGTGCTGCGATAGCAAGCCTCCACACTTCTTATGCTTGGATGCAGCGTCACGTCGGGGTCGTCGCCGTATTTAGCCTTCGCTTCCGCCATGTTGCGGTTGATGATGGCAGTGTCTTCGCAGTGCGCCATGATGGGTAGCGGCGACGTACTGAACAGTTTTTCGAGTGCGTCGGTGCTATCTACGAGCATGTTTCCCGTGGACGAACCCATGAAGAGCTTCACTCCAGGCACCTCATGAGGGTCAATCTGAGTGAGCAGATGGGCGTTGTCGTTGGTGGCACCGAAGAAAAACGAGTAGTTGACGTGGCTCTTCGTGGCGGCCAGGGCAAACTTCTCGGCCATAGTCTCCGGCGTTGTGGTCTGCGGAACGGTGTTGGGCATGTCGAAAAACGTGGTCACTCCACCTGCCGCGGCGGCACGACTCTCGCTCTCCATGTCGGCCTTGTCGGTGAGACCAGGTTCGCGGAAGTGTACGTGAGTGTCGATTACGCCGGGCATCACGATACAGCCCGAAGCATCAATCGTCTTGTCGAACGGTGCTTCGGGCTGTGTTGTTGAGTCTGATATGCCGGTTATGGTCTCGCCGTCAATGGTTATCGAGCCTTTGTGTGTGCACCCTTCGTTTACAATCAGTGCGTTTTTTATCAGTGTCCTCATTCTTGTACTTGTTGTTGTGGCGCAGTTAGCTCCGGATGTTGCGGCAACTGTGGCGACGGAGGCTGCTGCATGGTTTGCTGCTGAGCCGGTTCAGGCTCCAGTCCCTGCATCCTTGCCTCGTTTTCGGTGGCCGTTTGGTAGTAGTCTCTCACGTAGGGATTGCTCTTGAACTTATCCGTGGCCTTGCTCATTATGTCCTCTATCTGCGGTGTGAGTATGGGATATTTGTAGCCACTGGTGAGCATCATGAACACGCCCGGGCCAAGCACGTTGTCGAAGTTGTCCACTATGAACGACGTGACCAGCTTGTCCTCCTGCTCAGCTATCCTTGTGGCCTCCGCATTGAGCTGTTCGTTGATGGTGTCCTCGTCAATTCCGTCGAGCAACATCTGGCTCTGCTTGTGCGAAAGCTCCGTCAGCTGGTTGTCGAGCTGCTTGTGCTTGTCGAGAAACTGGTAGAGCTTGTCGTTGAGTGGCGTGCCGCTTACGGTCTGATTGGCGTTGTCTATCTTTATTGTTATCTCTCCGTCCTCAAGAACGATGGGCATAAGACTCTCATCGCCCATGAACAGATTGGCCATGCGCACGGTGTCGAGTGTGCCGCTGAAGTTAAACTGTCCGTGAACCACGTCGCAGGAGTCAAGGCTCTTCAGCTCGTTGTCCTTAATGACCCGCAGATACAGCTTGTTCCCGTCGAGTGACGACACCGACGAAGTGCCCTGTACGCTGAAAGTGTTGGCGCACGAGGAGAAGAGGGCTGCCACAGCGCCGCACAGGAGTGCGGACTTGTGCATGGAAAGTTTACGTTTCATCATTGACGCAAATGTACAAGGATATGTTGAGGGGAAGAAATAAATTCAGTCAATTTAAAACAACGCCACTGGCTTTTAGCGTTTTTTTTCCTCTTTCTCTATCTCCCGTCCTATGCGGTGAGTGGAGTAGAGTTGCAAAACCGCGGCCACGAGCAGAGCCACAACCCAATTGTTGTGAACATACTGCACATACATGAGCAGCGGCAGGCCGAACAGATTGTCCATGTCGGCGAACATGAGCACTGCGGCTATGAGAAAGAAGAAGTCGCTCACCACAGTGATGTGGCGCAAACGGCGTATGGTGAAGTTGTCGCCCTCATATTTCTGTTTCAGCTGCATGAGTACAAAGGCTATTACGCCCATGGCAAACACGTAGGGCGACCACGGGAGCATGAACACCCGCGCTCCGCTGCCCACTACCATGAGCACTGCGCCCGCCAGGAATATGATGTTTTCGGCCTTATTCAGTTGTTTCATAAGATGTCTGTTGGGTTTGGCGCACATCGTCGCTCAAGACAAAGATGTCCTCATCGTCGGTTTTCATGAAGTAACGCTCCCGTGCAATCTTCTTGATGGCCCTCGGGTCGTTTTCAAGCGCCTTCAGATTCTTCGTGTCGTGCTCGTATTTGCCTCGCAACTTGCTTATCTCGCTCCGCAGTTCGGCTATCTTCTGCCGGTTGCGGTAGTGATTCCAAACGCTGTTGTCGTCAGCGAAGCCCACGATGAATATGCCCAGCACGGCCACAACCACGTATTTCAGTAGTTTGGAGCGGCTTACTCGCCTGAAGAAGGTCTTGATGCGTTTCATGTGCGTGGAGTTATGATAGGTGCAAAGGTAGTGATAAACCATGAATAAGGGGAGGGCCCACTGTGCTTTTTGCTTTTTTTTAGACAGTGGGGAGTGAGTTTTTGGTGCGAGAACGACCTGTTTGGTGAAAAGGGTCGAAAAACTGTAAGCAAAATGGGGTTGATTGCTTACAGAAAATCTTATAGAAGATATTGTATGGAGATACTGTAAGCAAAAACAATGGCTACGGTTTCGAACTGAAAGTGGCCCAGTTAGCACCCGTAAGTGGCCTAGTTACGATGCGTAAGTGGCATGGTTACGAGTCGTAAGTGGCGCAGTTATTTTCCGCAAGTGCCGTGTTTTTTGACCGCTATTTATTAACTTTGCACACACATACCTATATATAATATAACGCAATGGAAGAATATATAGTTTCGGCGCGCAAGTACCGTCCCTCCTCGTTCGACTCTGTGGTGGGTCAGACGGCGCTTACCACAACGCTGAAAAACGCCGTGAAGAGCGGAAAGCTGGCTCACGCCTACCTCTTCTGCGGTCCGCGCGGTGTGGGCAAGACCACCTGCGCCCGAATATTTGCCAAGGCCATCAACTGCCAGAACCCCACTCCCGACGGTGAGGCGTGCAACGAGTGCGAGAGTTGTCGGGCGTTCAACGAGCAGAGGTCGTTCAACATCTTCGAGCTTGACGCTGCCAGCAACAACTCGGTGGAGCACATAAAGACCCTGATGGAGCAAACGAGGATACCGCCGCAGGTGGGACGCTACAAGGTGTTCATCATCGACGAGGTGCACATGCTGTCCACAGCGGCGTTCAACGCATTCCTCAAGACTCTCGAAGAGCCGCCAGCGCACGTGGTGTTCATCCTCGCCACCACCGAGAAGCACAAGATTTTGCCCACTATCCTGTCGCGTTGCCAGATATATGACTTTGAGCGCATGACCGTGCGCGACACCATCAACCACCTGAAGCACGTGGCTGAGAGCGAGGGCATAGAGTGCGACGATGAGGCTCTGGCCGTGATAGCCGAAAAGGCCGACGGAGGTATGCGCGACGCACTGTCCATCTTCGACCAGGCTGCGAGCTTCTGCCAGGGCAAGGTCACGTATGAAAAGGTGATTGAAGACCTCAATGTGCTCGACTCTGACAACTATTTCCGCATAGTAGACCTGTGTCTCGAAAACCGTGTGGCCGACATCATGGTGCTGCTCAACGGCATCATAAACAAGGGATTTGACGGCGGATTGCTCATAGCCGGACTGGCTCGCCACGTCAGGAACGTACTCATGGCCAAGGACGACAGCACACTGCCGCTGCTCGAAGTGGGCGAGAGGCAGTGCGAACGCTATCGCGAGCAGGCCAAGAAGTGCGACACGCGTTTTCTGTATCAGTCGCTGAAACTGATGAACCAGTGCGACGTGAACTACAAGCAGAGCGGCAACAAGCGTCTGCTCGTGGAACTCACGCTCATAGAGATGGCGCAGATAACCCAGCCGGCCGACTCTCCCGATGCGTCGGGGCGCAGCCCTAAGAGACTGAAATCCCTGTTTCGAAACCTCATCCAGCAGCCCCGGCCTGCAGCAAAGGCTCCGCAGGTGGCCTCGGTCGGGCAAGTGAGCAATGCCGCTGGACAGGCAGCTAAGCCTGTGGCGTGTGCCGCGCCGGGAGAAACGGCATCTGCAACCCCGGCTCCTGCCGCTGCCGCGACAGTGAAGCGTCCCACAACGACCTACAACTCCGGCGCTCGGCCTGTGCTGAAGAGCGACAAGGGCGAGATAGGGTTCTCGTGGAGCAACATGAAGAAGCGCAGTCAGCAGTCGAAGATTGTGGTGCTGCCCAACACGCTCGACCCGAGTGACCCCAACGCGAAGCCCAAGGACGAGCAGCGGGAGTTCACCCAGCAGGACTTGGACTATCAGTGGATGGCCATGTGCAACCGTATGCCGCAGAAGTTGCGCGGTCTTGCCGCCCGAATGAAGAACCTTGTGCCCACGATAACCACCATGCCGGCGATAGAGGTGAAGGTGGACAACCGACTGGTGCTTGAGGAGATGGAAACCATAAAGGGTAGCATCGTCAACACGCTCAAGCTCCATCTGCACAACAACGCTATCACTCTCGCCATGTCTGTCAACGACCAGCCTCAGGCATCCCGCATACTCACACGCCGCGAACAGTATGAGGAGCTGAGCAAAAAGAACCCTGCCGTGGCGAAACTGCAGGAGCTGTTCGGATTGGAACTGGCTTAGTAGGGGTGAAAAAAGGTTGATAGGTGATGTTCAAAGTGATGGTGGCTGTTAGGTAACTATTGCGCCCTGAAAGGGCAACTGCCCATAGCCCAGGGCAACGCCCTGGGTTTCAATGTTATTGGGTAACTTGCGCCCTGTAGGGGCAGCTACATGAAGTCCTGTCATGTTCGCACGTAACAATGTGTATAGAACAGTTGTCTTACATCTCGCAATGTTTTCTGAATAGTAGCACCGCCGCTTAACCCATTACAACAGGCGATAAACATAAAGCGCAAGCGGAACTACCGTGCCCCAAACGTGGGCTTCTGGTAGTTCCGCTTGCGCTTTCTCTAGCTGTTGCTATACCTTATTATATAGGTATACGCAAGATACGTATAGGTTAAGCCGAGCTATATAATATGTTTAGATGAGCGTCATTCCCATCTTTTTGCACTCTTCGCGCATATCATCCGGCCAGATGCTTGCCTGAATCTCGCCGATGTGTCCCTTGTGGAGCAGCACCATGCAGAGACGGCTTTGGCCTATTCCGCCACCTATGCTCAGCGGCAGTTCACCGTTGATGAGCTTCTTGTGGAAGTAGAGTTGCTCTCTTTCTTCCTCGCCCTCGGCTTTCAACTGGCGCAGCAGAGCCTCCTTGTCAACACGGATGCCCATGGACGACAGTTCAAACGAGCGTCCAAGCACAGGATACCACACGAGTATGTCGCCGTTGAGTCCTGCGTGACCCTTGTCGTCTGATGCGGTTGACCAGTCGTCGTAGTCGGGTGCGCGGCCGTCGTGCTTCTCCCCGTTGGCCAGTCGGCCGCCGATTCCGATGACAAACACGGCTCCGTACTTCTTGCAGATGGCGTTCTCACGCTCATGGGGCGACATGTCGGGATACATTTCCAGCAGGTCTTCACTGTGTACGAATGTGATTTTCTCCGGCAAGAACGGCTTTATCTGCGAATAAGTCTCGCATGTGAGATATTCAGTGCGGCGTATTGCGGAGTAAATCCGTTCCACTACGCTCTTCAAGTAGTCCACCGTGCGGTCCTTAGCCGTTATCACAGCCTCCCAGTCCCACTGGTCTACATACAGCGAGTGGAGGTTGTCCAGCTCCTCGTCGGCCCTAATGGCGTTCATGTCCGTATAGATTCCGTAGCCCGGTTCTATCCCGTATTCAGCCAAAGAGAGGCGTTTCCACTTGGCAAGCGAGTGCACCACCTCAGCCTTTGCGTCGCCCAGGTCCTTTATGGGGAACGTCACTGCGCGCTCAACGCCGTTAAGGTCGTCGTTGATGCCCAGTCCTTTGAGCACAAACAGCGGTGCCGTGACCCTGCGGAGGCGCAGTTCGGTTGACAAATTCTGCTGAAAAAAGTCCTTAATGAGTTTTATTCCCTGCTCAGTCTGCTTGGTGTCGAGCAGCGGTTCATAGTTTATGGGTTTAATAATGTTTGCCATGCAAAGATTGTTTTAAGCCTTTTGTTATTGATACCTTATTGTTTTGCCGCACCATTGCGGCTTTCGGTTTTGGTCAGAAAGACCATTCTTTCTTACAAAACCGACTACAAAGGTACGCTTTTTGTGTTAAAACGATAATAAATACGGCTGTTTATTTTGCAAAAAGTTTGTGTTTTTGTCGTTTTACTTTCCGTTTAACGCATTTTGGGAGGTATGCTATAACGGTTCAGTGTACTTTCGCCCTTACGAAAGTGCACTGAACCGTTACTTATTTTGAGAATTGGAGAATCTTTATCAAACCGGCTTTGACTTTTCTCCCAATTAGGAATTACAGGAAAGTCGGTTTGTTAAGCTGTGCAATCGAGGCTTGTGAAAGATGCGTTCAGCGTTCTTTCCAGTCGTCTATCGTTCCCTTCTCTGACGAGAAGTTGACACCTATCAAATGTATTTTGCGGGAATCGCCGGCATACTCCCTTGCATAGCCCTTGTCTTCTATTTGTTTCAGAGCCGCTTCCACGGACCCGTCCAGTTTGAACTCGAAGATATAGACATCGTTTGGAGTCTCATACACGCAGTCAGCTCGGCCTTGGCTTGTTTCTTTCTCCCGATACACCAGGTAGCAACCCAACATTTTCAACAAAAGGAAGAATGTATAGCCAAAGTAGCGCTCATACTCTCGCTCGTCGTTTCTGCGCCGCACGCTGTATGGAATGCCCGACAAGAACGCCGTCATGCCTTCCATAAATCCCTGCAGATTGCCATGGAGCAAGAGACGTACGGAGCTGATGAGCCAAGAGGCTGAATCTTCTTTGGTCTTGAGATAGTTGTTGGCCAAGATGGTGAGCAGTCCCTCACGCACCTCATTGTTAGGAATGTCGAGCAGATAGGAATGTGTAAGCTTGTCGTAATCCTTAATGGTGAGATAGCCGCTTTGGTAAATCATAGGCAATGGCATCTCCACATCGGCCTTGTAGTCGTCAAACTGGCTGGCAGCATAATACTTGCCTATCAACTCGTTCAGGTTCTGATTGAAATGCGAAAGCAGGCGTACTAGATAGGTAGGCGTGCCGCTCTTGAACCAGAAACTGCCCAAGTCCATTTGGTTGAGAGCATTCAAAATACTGAAAGGATTGAAAATATCAATGAGGTGTTTGCCGAAATGATAGCCGTCATACTTCCTCTTTAAGATTTCCAACATCTCCTCATAACTACAGCCATAATCTTCTGCAAACTCATTGATTGGCTCAGAGAAATACTTTGTTAACTCGTCTTTCGTAATGCCACAGATGGCTTCGTAGTTGCGATTCAAACTGATGTCGTCAGGTTGGTTGAACCCACTGAACATGCTGATTTGTGAGAACTTGGTGACTCCTGTGAGGAAAACAAAGCGAAGATCCTCATCCGCACCCTTGAAAGTGGTGTAGAAAGACTTCATTATGTTGCGGTGCTTCTCCTCCAAAGTCACAGTCTTTCCAAGGAGTTCCACCTGGAAGTCTTGGTCGAGCACGTCCAAAATGGGTTTGTCGTATTCGTCTATCAGTACGACGCATCCCAAACCTGTCTGCTCATGTGCGGCACGAAGGATTGATTGGAACCTCTTACCCAAATCGTCATAAGTCTGCTTCACTCCATATTGTCGTTCCCATTCTGCAATTTCTCCAGAAAGAATCTCCTCCAGCGCACCGTCATTCAGATAGTTTCCTACGCTGAAATCAATGTGGAACACAGGATATTGTTTCCATTCAGTCTCCAAGTTTTCCATCGCCAGTCCCTTGAAGAGTTCTTTTCTGCCAAGGAAGTAGTGCTCCAGAGTGGAGACAAGAAGACTCTTTCCGAATCGTCTCGGACGACCCAAGAAGCAAACGTGACCTTGCGCCAGTTTATATACCAAGTCCGTTTTATCTACATAGACGAAACCACCATTGATGATTTGGTCGAAAGACTGCATTCCTATCGGATATTTCATACTTGCTTTAGCGTGGGTTTTATGATAATGTTTCGTGTCTGTTGCGATGATAACATCGTGGAACTACCTTACAAATATAATGTTTCTCGAATAGAAAACAAACTTTTTTACAGTAGGTTAACAATCTTTGCTCAACTTTCGGCCCTATGTACTCTTTGAGACTATGCCACAAATGTGGTGTTTTGTTTTGGCTTTTGGTCGTTTTGGCGTAATTTTGCAGCTTAAACAAACGCGTTTTACTATAGGCGGGTTCTATAAATTACCGCCGTAACAAAAAAACAAAACATTATGGGTTACGTTTTGCCGTCTTTTGGACTCTTTTCAGTGCATATCGCCACCTCGCTCGGTCGTAATGCCCGCATTACTCCCTTGCTCGCTGACAATATGCTCTTGAAAATAGTCTCAAAATCCAGCAAAGCTAATTTATAGAACCCGCCTATAACTTATGGATATAAAACAGGCCGAATTTACACTCAGTGCCCCCAATGTGG
>CAVKVO010000094.1:0-9093 GCA_963659575.1 Prevotella sp. CAG:1031 | reverse complement strand
CGAAGAGGCCGAATCTCAGTAACCCCATGTGGAGCGTTAGCGGAACATGGGGTGTTGATGACGTTGATAAAGTAGTCGGCTTCGAAGATGCCGTATGAATCCGCAACTTGAGTTACACCTTATTATATATATAAACAACACAACCAACCCCGTCATCGCCTCCTCAAAACTCTCCATTTCCCTATGCCGTTTCATGTCTGATTTCACCTCTAAACTCGGCAATAATTCTCCCCTAAAAACTTGTATAATCCGCTTTTTCTTTGCAACTTTGCATTTGTTATGCCTTTCCCGATACAAATAGACATACTGAATTTCATATTCAAGGGGATGCTTATCGGAATGATAGCATCGGCTCCGATGGGTCCGGTTGGTGTGCTCTGTGTGCAGCGCACGCTGAACAAGGGACGTTGGTATGGTTTTGTCACAGGCATCGGAGCGTCGTTGAGCGACATCATCTATGCTGGCATCGCCGGTTTCGGCATGGGCTACGTCATGGATTTCATCAACGACAAGCAGAACAGCTTCTACCTTCAGATAGCAGGATGCCTGATGTTGCTGATTTTCGGACTGTACACTTACCGCACAGACCCAACGAAGAACATCCACAACTCAGGCGGAGGTCGAGGTTCACTGATACACAACGGTGTGACAGCGTTTCTCGTGACGTTCTCCAACCCGCTCATCATCTTCCTCTTCCTGGCTCTCTACGCCCAGTTTGCGTTTGTTCTGCCCAACCATTCGTTTGAGATGTTCATCGGTTTCCTCAGCATTGTGGCCGGTGCGTTGCTGTGGTGGTTCGGACTGACGTGGCTTGTAGACAAGATAAGGGGCAAATTTGACACCAACGGTATAAAGATTATCAACCAGGTGATAGGTTCCATAGTGATAATAGGTTCAATCATTGTCCTGTTCGGAACGCTCACCAACCTGTACAGATTCTTCTGATTTATGTTCATAGCAGAGAAACTCAGAAAGGAGAACATAGCCGAATACCTGCTCTATATGTGGCAGGTGGAGGACACGATACGCGCCTTCGGGTGCTCACTGTCGCGCATACAGCACGAATACATCGAAACGTTTGACTATACAGACGAACAGAAAGAGGACGAGACCGACTGGTTTGGCTATCTCATAAGGATGATGAACCAGGAGGGATGCCGCGAGAAAGGACACCTACAGATAAACAAGGTGACGCTGCAACAACTGGAGGAACTCCACATACAGCTCACCAACAGCACCAAATTCCCCTTCTACACCTCGGAATACTATAAGGTGTTGCCCTACATCGTGGAGCTTCGCAACCGTGGAGCCAACAAGGAGGAAAACGAAATAGAGACGTGCTTCAACTCACTCTATGGAGTTATGATGCTCCGGTTGCGCCAAAAGGAGATAAGTCCTGACACTCAGCACGCTATAAAGGAGATTTCCCGACTCGTAGGAATGCTGAGCGACTACTACAAGAAGGACAAAGAGGAACCGTTGGAGTTCGAGTAGCCGTCCGTCGGTTGGGCTCTCGCCACGGGATAATCCCGGCGCTCAGAACAGGAACGACAGAACTTGACGGCGGCGAACGGCAACCGTAGGGTAGGGGCGCCGCACAATGGGCAGGACCGGGACGATGGTTTCGGGACGAATAACGAATAGGAAAAACAATATATTAGACAAGATGAACATACTAATCACTGGCTGTAACGGCCAATTGGGAAACGAGATGCAACTGTTGGAAGCCAAGTTTCCGCAACATACATACTTTAATACCGATGTGCAGGAGCTTGACATCTGCAACCAGAAGGCTGTGAAGGACTATGTGAACCAGCACGAGATTGACGGAATAGTCAACTGCGCCGCCTTTACGGCAGTGGACAAGGCTGAGGAGAACGAGCCTTTCTGCGCCAAACTCAACACCGTGGCTCCGTGCTATCTGGCTGAGGCAGTGGAAGAGCGTGGCGGCTGGATGGTGCAGATATCCACCGACTATGTGTTCGACGGCACCAAGCACACTCCGTATGTGGAGACCGACCCGACCTCACCGGCCAGTGTGTATGGCAGAACCAAGCTGAACGGCGAGATAGAGGCTGCTAGATACTGCAAGCGTCTGATGGTGATACGCACCGCATGGCTGTACAGCACGTTTGGCAACAACTTCGTCAAGACCATGATTCGCCTCGGAAAAGAGAAGCAGGAACTGGGAGTTATCTTCGACCAGATAGGCACTCCCACCTATGCTCGCGACCTTGCGGCAGTGATAATGACCGCCATCGAAAAGGGAATAGAGCCGGGCGTATACCATTTCTCCAACGAAGGCGTAATCAGTTGGTACGACTTCACCAAGGCAATCCATCGCATCGCTGGTATAACCACATGTCATGTGAAGCCTCTTCACACCGCCGAATATCCCACACCGGCTCACCGTCCGGCATACAGTGTGCTCGACAAGACCAAGATCAAGCAGACCTACGGCATCGAAGTGCCCTACTGGGAAGAGTCGCTTGAGGAGTGCGTGAAGAAGTTGATGGAAGCTGGAGCATAAAACCAGCGCACATCTTGTGAAAAGATTGTAAAGCTAACGAAACCAAAGGGTTTCACCGTTTTCGCTACCTATACGGTTTAACGATAAATAATGGACAACGAAATAGAAAGAAGGCGAACCTTCGCCATCATATCACACCCTGATGCCGGTAAGACAACGCTGACCGAGAAGTTCCTTCTCTTCGGCGGACAGATACAAGTGGCGGGTGCTGTGAAGAGCAACAAGATAAGAAAGACCGCTACATCCGACTGGATGGACATAGAGAAGCAGCGCGGTATATCGGTATCCACCTCGGTCATGGAGTTTGACTATGAGGGCTACAAGGTGAATATACTCGACACACCGGGTCACCAGGACTTCGCGGAAGACACCTACCGCACACTCACCGCAGTGGACTCGGCCATCATCGTGGTGGATGGAGCCAAGGGCGTGGAGACACAGACCAGGAAACTCATGGCGGTGTGCCGTATGCGCAACACTCCCGTGATTGTTTTCATCAACAAGATGGACCGTGAGGGACGCGATCCGTTCGACTTGCTCGACGAATTGGAGCAGGAACTGGAGATAAAGGTGCGCCCCTTGAGTTGGCCAATCAATCAGGGAGCACGCTTCAAGGGTGTGTACAACATCTACGAGCACAAGCTTGACCTCTTCACACCCGACAAACAGCGTGTGACGGAAAAGGTGGAAGTGGACATCGACAGTGCCGAATTGGACTCTCATGTGGGTGCAGAGGATGCCGCAAAGCTACGTGAAGACCTCGAACTGGTGGACGGTGTCTATCCCGAATTTGATGTTGAGTCATACCGCAACGCCGAGGTTGCACCAGTGTTCTTCGGTTCTGCGCTCAACAATTTCGGTGTTCAGGAACTGCTCAACTGCTTTGTTGAGATAGCTCCAAGTCCGCGTCCCACCAAGGCAGAGGAGCGTTCGGTGAGTCCGGAGGAGCCGAAATTCACCGGTTTCATATTCAAAATCACCGCCAACATCGACCCCAATCACCGCTCGTGCATCGCCTTTTGCAAGGTGTGCAGCGGCAAATTTGTGCGCAACCAGCCTTATCTCCATGTGCGGTTGGGCAAGACGGTGCGCTTCTCTTCGCCCACACAGTTTATGGCGCAGCGCAAAAGCACCATCGACGAGGCTTATCCCGGCGACATAGTGGGCTTGCCCGACAATGGAATCTTCAAGATTGGCGACACTCTCACCGAGGGCGAACAGTTGCATTTCCGCGGTTTGCCGAGCTTCTCTCCCGAGATGTTCAAGTATATAGAGAACGCCGACCCGATGAAGTCGAAGCAGTTGCAGAAGGGCATCGACCAGCTCATGGACGAAGGAGTGGCGCAGTTGTTCGTCAATCAGTTCAACGGACGCAAGATAATCGGTACTGTGGGACAGCTGCAGTTTGAGGTTATACAGTATAGACTGGAAAACGAGTACAGTGCAAAGTGCCGTTGGGAACCCGTACATCTGTACAAAGCCTGCTGGATAGAGAGCGACGACCCTGTGGAACTGGACAACTTCAAGAAGCGCAAGTATCAGTATATGGCCAAGGACAAGGACGGTCGCGACGTGTTCCTTGCCGACAGCGGCTACGTGTTGAGCATGGCTCAGGAGGATTTCAAGGGCATCAAGTTCCATTTCACAAGCGAATTTTAATAGTCAAGCATAACGTTATGACAACAAAAGAAGACATTGCCAATGCTATAGAGGCCATGCGCAAGGGCGGAGTGATACTCTATCCCACCGATACCGTGTGGGGAATAGGGTGCGACGCTACCAACGCCGAGGCCGTAGCCAAGGTTTACAAGATAAAGAAGCGTGAGGACAGCAAGGCGATGATATGCCTTGTGGACAGCGACGCAAGGCTTCAGCGGTATGTACGTGCCGTGCCGAATGTCGCTTGGGACCTGCTCGATTGTGTCGATAAGCCCACTACCGTCATCTTGGACGGTGCGGTGAACCTTGCGCCCAACCTTATTGCAGAGGACGGAAGCGTGGCTCTGCGCATCACCAAGGAGGCTTTCTCCAAGGAACTGTGCTATCGCTTTCAGAAAGCCATCGTGTCTACGTCGGCCAACATCTCCGGTGAGCCTGCTGCGCAGAACTATTGCGACATCTCACCCGAGCTTTTGGAAGCCGTAGACTATGTTTGCTGGACACGCAGACAGGAGCATAAGCCCCACAAACCGTCGAGCATCATACGCTTGGGTATGGACGGTGAGGTGAAGATCATAAGGAAGTGAGCTTGAAGACAATAGGTCTTTGAGTTGAAGACAACAAAGAAGTGGATTGAAGGCGAAATAGATTTGAGCCTAAGGTGAAATAGATTTGAGTTTAAGACACCAAGTATTTGAGTTTTAGGTAACGAGTATTTGAGTTGAATACGGCATGGAAATGGAAGGCATGACGGCAGAAGGCGACAGCCAAACGCTGTTCCAAAGGTTTTTGGAATGGCGCAAGGAGCACGTCAGCGACAGGATGTTCATCTTGTCACTGGCCTTTGCTGTGGGCTTTTTTGCCGCAGTGGCAGCCTTCGTCCTGCACAGTCTCATCAACGAGATTGTGGCCTTGCTCACCAGTTCCTTCGACTCTGCCAACGCCAACTGGCTCTATCTCGTATATCCGGTGGTCGGCATTTACCTCACATCCCTGTTTGTCCGCTACATAGTGAAGGACAATATCAGCCACGGAATCACCCGAATACTCTATGCCATAAGCAGCAAGCGCAGTCGTTTGCGGGGCCACAACTGCTGGTCGTCGGTCATTGCTTCGGCCATAACCATCGGCTTCGGAGGTTCCGTCGGTGCCGAGGCGCCTATCGTGTTGACGGGTTCCGCCATCGGGTCGAACCTCGGAAAGTTGTTCAAGATGGACAACAAGACCCTTATGCTGCTCGTCGGTTGCGGTGCGGCTGGTGCCATAGCGGGCATATTCAAGGCTCCTATCGCCGGACTTGTGTTCACTCTTGAGGTGCTGATGATCGATTTGACCATGGCATCGCTGCTTCCCATACTCGTGTCGAGCGTCACTGCCACCTGTTTCACCTACATTTTCAGCGGTTCCACCTCCCTTTTCACGTTCCATCTCGACAGTGTCTGGAATGTGGAGCGTGTTCCTGCCGGCATCCTTTTGGGCATTTTCTGCGGCTTGGTGAGCCTCTACTTCATCCGCATGATGACCGTTTGCGAGGATATGTTCGCCAGTTTCAAGGACCGACCCTACGTGAAACTGCTCATCGGCGGTGTCATTTTGAGTCTTCTCATATTCCTTTTCCCGGCGCTGTTCGGCGAGGGATACAGCGCAGTCAACCTCCTTTTGGGCGGAAAGAGCCAGGCCGACTGGGATTTGTTGCTCAACAACTCCCTCTTTTCCGGCCACGGCAATCTCCTCATCCTTTACATTGCACTCGTGTTGCTCACCAAGGTGTTTGCCACATCGGCCACCAACGGCGGTGGAGGATGCGGTGGTACGTTTGCGCCGAGCTTGTTTGTGGGTTGCTTCGGAGGCTTCCTCTTCGCCCGTCTGTGGAATATGTATCAGATAGGAGTGTACCTCCCGGAGAAGAATTTTGCCCTTCTCGGCATGGCTGGAGTCATGTCGGGAGTGATGCACGCACCGCTCACGGGTGTGTTCCTTATCGCCGAGATAACCGGAGGCTACAATCTGCTCATGCCGTTGATGATAGTCAGCGTGTGCTCATACCTCACCATCATCATGTTTGAGCCGCACAGCATCTATGGTATGCGCCTTGCCAAGCAGGGCAAACTGATTACTCACCACACGGACAACGCCATCTTGACCCTGATGAGTCTTGACAGTGTGATTGAAAAGGACTACAGTGCGGTGTCGCCAGACTTGGAGTTGGGCAAGATAGTAAACAAGATAAGTCGCAGCCGTAACAGTTTTCTACCGGTACTTGACCAGGCTGGCAATCTTCTCGGCGAGATTGACGTGCGGAAGATACGCCACGTGATGTTCCGAACCGAACTGTATCGCTATTTCAAGGCCAACCAACTGATGACCCAACCGGCTGCAACGCTGCGCGAAGACGATTCGATGGTGGAGGTGATGAAGCTGTTTGACAACACGCGGGCCGACTGGTTGCCGGTGCTTGACAGTGAGAACCACCTGAAAGGCTATATTTCGAGGCAACGCGTCTACGGCATGTACCGCAAGATGGTGGCCGACATGAGTGAAGAGTAGGGCAGGGCGCGGACCTCGTTCCTGCTGTTTCTTTACCGTAAAACAGATAAAACTAACAACCTAAAATGGACAAGAACGATTTGAGAATAGTGTTCATGGGAACACCCGACTTTGCCGTGGCTACCCTGAAGGCATTGGTTGACAACGGATACAACGTCGTTGCCGTGGTTACACAGCCCGACAAACCGGTTGGTCGTCACGGCAGTGTGCTCCAGCCGTCGGCGGTTAAGCAGTATGCACTGTCGGTTGGACTGCCCGTGTTGCAGCCCGTGAAGATGAAAGACCCGGCCTTTGTTGAGGAACTAAGAGCCTACAACGCCAACCTGCAGGTGGTTGTTGCGTTCCGTATGCTGCCCGAAGTGGTGTGGGCGATGCCCGAGTTCGGCACGTTCAATGTCCATGCTGCATTGCTTCCGCAGTATCGTGGCGCAGCGCCAATCAACTGGGCTGTGATCAACGGCGAGACTCTTACGGGTGTCACCACGTTCTTTCTCGACAAGGATATCGACACCGGACGCATCATAATGCAGCTGCCTTTCGACCTCAAACCGGAATATGATGCCGGCGATGTCTACGACGGACTGATGACTCTCGGTGCTGAGATATGTCTCAAGACGCTCGACAAGATAGTGGAAAGCGACGGTCGTCCGGCCACAATGCCGCAGGAACAGCTCATTGAGACTGGCACCGAACTGCACGGTGCGCCGAAGATATTCAAGGAAACGTGCCAGATCGACTGGAGCAAGTCGGCCGTCAGCATACACAATTTCGTGCGCGGACTGAGTCCCATGCCTGGTGCTTGGACCACTCTTGTGGCTCCCGACGGCAAGGAAACGGTGATGAAGGTATACCGCACCGCGCTGTCTTCCGATGCCAAGGATGTCGCTGCCGGCACGATAACCGTAAAGGGCAAATCACTGGGCATAGTGGCTGGCGACGGCAGTGTGCTCATCGTTGACGAACTGCAGCTGGCCGGCAAGAAGCGCATGGCCGCCCGCGACTTCCTTAACGGCATGAAAGACGTGGAAAACTGTACAGTAAAATAATAGTTCGGGTATATAATAAAAAGGCAGTTTGGCCGTTTGGTAAGTGTAAACGGTCTTAAAAGAAACTGCCTATGGATTTTTTTACAAACGAAGGGGCACAGCCCAGCGAAATGACACTGAACCTTATACGCCAGATAGCCCACACTTACAGGGTGGCGCGAGGCAAGGACGGAACGCTGATGGAGGTGTTCGTGAATTAGAAGCTATGACAATAGTCTCGCCATCACTGCTTGCCGCCGACTTTCTGAACCTCGGCAGCGAGATTGAAATGATTAACCGGAGCGAAGCCGAGTGGCTTCATCTGGATGTTATGGACGGTGTGTTCGTTCCGAACATATCGTTCGGCTTTCCTGTAATCGAGGCGGTTGCCAAGACTTGCACCAAGGCTCTTGACGTACACTACATGACTCTGCACCCCGAAACTTATGTGAAGCAGACTGCCAAGTTGGGCGCAATGATGATGAATGTGCACTATGAAGCCTGCGTACATCTGCACCGCACTGTGCAGGAGATACACGATGCCGGCATGAAAGCTGGCGTTACGCTCAACCCGAGCACACCTGTTTCGATGCTCGAAGACATCATTTCCGATGTTGATATGGTACTTCTGATGAGTGTCAATCCCGGTTTTGGAGGTCAGAAGTTCATCGACAACACTCTTAACAAGGTGCGTCGCTTGCGCCGTCTGATAGAGGAGAGTGGCTCCAAAGCGTTGATTGAGGTTGACGGAGGCGTAAAGGCTTCCACCGCCGCACCGCTTGTTGAGGCCGGAGCCGACGTCCTCGTAAGCGGCAGCTACGTGTTTGGCAACGAAAACCCGGAAAAGATCATCAGCGAACTGCACCGTCTTTAGTGACGGTGAAAGACTGAATCGGTTCGATTCCGGCCTATTGTTTGAACATTACTTAATCGCAACTTCTCTCTTAGCCTTGCGATTATCAGATACAGAAAACGTTTTCATGTAAACGTGGAATTAAATAAAAGAACTTTTTGAGCCGCTTTGTCGTGAGACAGGGCGGCTTTTTTGCTTCCTTATCAACGTTGTCAAACACATATAACGCGACTATTATGGAAAATATAATGACGGTTCTCTGACCGTACTCTATAAAAGTTTGTGGGATACGTGGTGGTCAAGGTGTCATACCCTCTATATCCGATTAACAAGAAGATATGGGATTGTCTAACAAAAAAAGAAGACTTAGGAACAGCGCCTCCTCGGAACTGCAATCCGAGGCTCTCATTCCTAAGTCTTCCTTATCAGCGGAAAGAGGGGGATTCGAACCCCCGAAACGCTTTAGGCGTTTACACGCT
>CAVKVO010000093.1:0-9095 GCA_963659575.1 Prevotella sp. CAG:1031 | reverse complement strand
GAATCGGCGAGGGCGCCGACCCTCCTAAGTTTGCCCAAGTGCTAAGGGCAAAGCGAGGACGCTTCGCCTACTACAGCCTTCGCGTTTTATTCTATAAATCTTTAATATTTTCCTTTATAGGGGAAAGAAAAGCATGAAAAATATCCCCCTATAAAGGAAATTTTATCACCAACTACTAATACAAGACTATCAGAAAATGAGACCATGACAATTGTGTCACCAGTGGTGCGACAATTTGAAAATCTGAAAACAATGCGGAAAACTGCATCATTCGGCGAATGCTTTTTTCGTCAAATCCTTTCGTTTTATACAAACTTTGCAATTGTGTCGACGGTTTCGACACAATTCGTTTACCATACGCAGCGCGTTCATTTCCAAGGACATCACGATTGATTCGTATCTTATTCTTAACAAAAAGAATGAAGACCGTTCCTATACATTATTATATATAGGTAATACTCAATACAGGGCAAACTTGCTCAAATTATTTTTTTTGAACATCACCAAGTTGGATCCTTTCAAAAAGACCAGTGTAATTCATAGAACCGCCCCTAATAGCAACTTCCAGAGTGGCACGACGTGAATCATGTTGTCTTCAATGGCGATTTCGTCCTCGTCATCCATCGTAATAATGAACAATTGCTTGCAGTCGAAACGCTTGGCGTAGGCGAGGAGTGCTTTTGTTTCTCGCTTATACGTGTCTTCATCGTGTATGTTGTAGGACACTTGGATGGCTTTGCCGTGCTCAAACAGGCAAAAGTCAACCTCTATGTTGTCGTTATAATAATAAAGATCGTCTTCATATCTCTCGTATAGATAGATGGCAACCATATTTTCCAATAGGGATGTCTCAGGGTCTATCAAGAAGAGGTTTAGTATTCCGTTGTCGATGAAATAATATTTCTTGTTGGACAGCTTGTCTTGCAATTTTGCTTCTATGTTTTCCAGAGAGAAAACCATACAAGTTTCCTTGATGTATTCAAGATAGTCGACGATGGTTTCTTGTTTAACCTTTCCTGATACGGTAGACACAATGTTGGCAAGGCGGTTATAGCTTTGTGGCTGCTTGATGCTTTCGGCCAACTTTCTGACTAGCGTTTTCATGCCTGCTGTGTTGCGGATGTTGTATCTGCTTATCAAGTCGCCAAAGTATATCTTGTTGTACAGGTTTCCAAGCCATTGTCGCTTGAACGGCTCTTCGCGAAGAACCAACTCCGGCAGACCTCCAAAATGGAAATATTCATTGAACGCTCGCTTGATGTGAGTGTTGTCAAGGTATTCCCATTGCTTTTCCAACTGAATGTCTTTGGACTTGAGAAATTCCGGAAATGAAAATGGAAAAACATTCTGAACAATGTATCGTCCGCCAAGAGTCGTGGAAATTTCCTTGCTCAGCATCTTGGCATTACTGCCCGTGATATAGACAAGATATTTATGGTCGGCAAGTCTTCGCGCAAACTTCTCCCATCCGTCTACGAGTTGTATTTCGTCGAGCATGAAGATTGGTTTGTGCTCAAAAATCTCTTCATATGCTTGTTTGATAAGGTCAAGGTCGCTGAGTTGGATATTCGCCAAGCGGTCGTCCTCAAAATTGAAGTATAGGAACTCTTCGATGGAATGTCCTTGTTGCAACAGGTCATGTATGCGTTGATAAAGCATATACGACTTTCCTGCGCGGCGAAGTCCTACCAACACATAGCATGAATGGGGCTCAAATTTGACATTGCGTCTTATGAAACTCAAATCTTTTACCATCTGTTGGTTCTCCAGTATCAATTTCTTTGCTATGTTCTTTTCCATACCATCTTTAACTGAAATTTGAATGCAAACATACACATTTTCCTTTATAGGGGGAAAGAAAAGCACGAAAAATATCCCCTATAAAGGAAATTTTATCGTCAGCTACTAATGCAAGAGTCCTAAGCTTCACAAAGGCAAGATGTCGAGAAGTCGGAAGATAAACGCATAGCTATTCCAAGTATTCTTTGTATCTTTGCGGCACCAGAACCCACCAAGCCTCTCAACGATGCTCAAATGTGCGGGTCGTTTTATTTGGGGCTATGTCAATTCGTAACCCACATGAATCGACATAGTCCCAAAATTAATATCTTATTCTTGACCATTTGGCATAATAGCATCATTCATTAAATCTTCGGGGTTAATGAATGGGCCACTAAAAGTAAGAGTTGGGTAGTCTTCTATATTGAAATCTTTTTTTATATTGCAAGACTCACAGACGGCGTTATAGAGTTTCACCTCATTGTAATTTATGTCTTTGTCAACAACAATCATCTTTCCCATTGTCTGAGCAATTCTTTCTTTTAAATCTGCGGGAAGTTCTCTGATTATTGCCAATGCTTGCAGAGTAACAATGTTGTTTACCTCGTCCATGTAGTTATCTGCAAGTTTGAAAGAACGTGCAATTTCGTTCATATATTCAACTTCAACATCTTTAACGACATTATCTGCATTAACGATGTCGTTCAATATCTTCAATACTGCTATTTTTGCATTATGCGTTAATTCTTCCATATTCTTTTTACTTATGGGTGGTTCTATAAATTACCACCGTAAAATTATTTAATGTTGGGTGATTTACGTTTTGTCATCTTGCGGTCTCTTTTTGGTCCAATCTGTTTGTTTGTTCAGTCGTATAGCCCGCTATACTCTTTCTCTCGCAAACAGATTGACCTCGAAAATAGACTCGCAATCAGCCAAAGCTAATTTATAGAACCACCCTTATTTATTTTTATGCAAACCCAATTCCAAGATTCCTTTTTCTTGTTATAGTCATAGACTATTAAACTATTGACATTGTCACCATTCTTCAGATTGTATTTCTTTATAAGGTTGGAGGAAACAAAGCATCTGGTTGAATCTGACTTTAAGAATGCAAATTCTTTATCATCCCTCTTGTCAATAATCCCTCCTACATATTTTGCGTAATCAAGGTTCGAGGGCAACTTAATCGTTGTTGAACTGAGAACTTTTATTCTGCCTTCGTTATCGGTGATATAATGCATTTTCAAGACAGTTCCTGCCTGTACCTTAAAGCGAAACTTTTGAACTGCACGTTTCTCTTTGCCATAAATGAAAGACGACTTATGGCTATTGGGGTCAATGTATGTTACGATTGCTATACTTTCTTCTGCGCCATTGCATAGGATCTCATCAGTAATAGTCCGATAATCAATTGGGTCCTTCCCGTCTGGTGTTGTTGAATTAATCCACGGCTGGTGTATCCAGTTTTCTATTTCTTTTGGTAGACTCCAACCTTGCAAAGCATAGCACCGTGTTACAGCGTCAATATGATAACGTGCAAAATTAAACAGTCCACGCTTTATATAGATGTCCGCTAATTTGATGTGAACTTTCCCAAGGAAAGTTTCTTGTGTTTGGCAATGAACCGCACGAAGCAGGCAGGCGATTTGTTTGTTCTCATCATTTGTGAAGACATCACTCAAAAGCTGCCATACCCAAAACTCTGTTGTTTTTTTTCTCGCAAAGGGTATGATAACTTTCAAGGCTTCGTCACTATTACTTCCTAAAGCCAAAAGGAGTTTTCCATAGAAATAACCAGGGTATGTCATTTCCTTGTGATTATTCATAAGGTTGTCCAACTTGGGGAGAAATTCCTCGATACGTCCACGGTCATTTAGACTAAGTAATGCATTTGAATTTGCAATAAAAGCACGCTCTGCCAACGCCATTATCTTTTGACCGTTCTTGTTTATGTATGGAGTGTAGTCTTCTGGACTAAGATTGTCCAAATTCCACCAGTCAAAAAAGTCAGGCATTTCTGACCAATTCTTAAATTTGAGAAAGGCTTGAAGAAGGTAGGAATGACCTTTGGATGATTTGAAATCATAATCCTTTAGCTTCAAGAAAAGCGTTGAAAGCTTTGAGGAAGCGTCTATATCTGTTGAGGGTATATGATTGCTTATGAAGCTTGCTATTTGGAACTGTACATTGTCAAAAATCATGCTGTCATTGGCCAATGTCAGCTGGTCTAATGACTTAAGTTCATCAATATGTTTTAATAAATTGGCATAGTCCCCAGCTTCTGAATCCGTTTTTATCATGTAGTACAGTGCCCAACCGAGTCCTCTTTGTTTCCAAACATCTGTTGGCATTGTTGCAAGGTCTGCTTTTGCGAGGTCATAGCCTTCCTGTATATGACCTTCCTTGCACATCGTTGTTATATCTCTAACATTTGCCATATTATATAAAATGTGAGTTTATGATATTTATTATTGCACTAAGTTCCCCATCCTCTGCACCTTTCAGAGACATAGGTTTCGCATATGTGATAAATCCATTAGCGTTTATATATACTTTTAGATAAGAGAAAGTATCGCTGGTACGCATATAATATGATGTGCTGAAATCTTCAGCGTGTTCAACAACATTCGTAATCTGAACACTTATAGTATCACACGCAGATCTAATCAAATCAAACAGTTTGCTGTGAGATTCGTCAGATGGAGTGTAATTAAATTTATAAGACATACCCCGTTCATCATCCAACATGATTTTTATTAACTGTGTATGTTGGTTTGGAGACATCGCCTTTGCCGGCTGGAAGATATTCCCGGCTTTGTAATATAGGTCATATCTGTCAACACCGTCAGGCGTTTGTATGTTGTATATTTCCAAGAAAGGACGGCTTTGCACGCTTACTATCTGGTAGGGAGTGTATTCCATGTTTTTTGCAATGCAATGAAACTTTGCTCTTATGCCGTTGTCGACATTTTTGTCGTGGAACGGTGTAGGTGGAACCTCGTTAAGAATTCTGCACTCTGGAGCAATATTCTTACACTTTTGTATGGGGTCAATTCTGAACTTTGAGAATGGCGTGATATGTGGGAGATTTGTTATGTAAAGCGTTTTTTTTGCTCGTGTAGTAGCTGTGTATGCCCATCTCAGACTGTCATCGTCAAGTCCTGTTCTACCGGAATAGTCAACGAAAACTTTTCCCCATTCACCACCTTGGCATTTATGTCCCGTTACAGCATAGCCGTATTTCGCGCGTATCGCATTGTAAAACTCGTCATGGAGAATGGCTTCTGCAAAATTTTCTGTACCTTGTTTCAATTCTGGATGCCTCATGCAGAAGTTGATGTATAGTGCTCTGTTCTCGTCAATGGAAATGGTAGCCTTGTCACTTGTCAGCAAATCCTCAAGCAACATACATGGTATCGGATTTCCCTTGAAATCAGGAACTGTCACCTGGATAAAGTTTAACGTGATTACAACCCGTTGCTTCTTGCCACCTATTTGGGCATACACAGGAGCAGACTGTTGTATTCTTGCGCCAACAGAAAGTACTGGCACAAACTCTCCATTCATGCGATTGAGGCTATAGTTGTTCTGTGTGATAAGCAAAATGTCATTTTCCCTTAGAGACGTTTCTTCGCCATAAAGAGCTTTACGGATGTCTCTATTATATCCGCTTGCTGATTTATTAGAATAGCATATGATAACACTATCATGTCTTCCTGATTCCTTTCTGTAATTAATGTATTTACTAAGGAACAGTTCTGGTGGAACTGTTTCGACGTCATCTTTTTGTTCTTCAAATACAAGTTGATTCCGTTTGTCTTTTTGAAGAAGATTGCGTATCACCATCGCGTTCTTTAGGATAATGCTATCATTCTTTTGGCGAAGCACTTCTGTAAGTTCTGCTTCAACAACTTTCAGACCTTTCTCTTGGAAATATTCTGCCCGTAATGCATTTGAAACAGGTTCCCCAACAGGGGGCAACTGGGCTGGATCACCAACAAAGATAACTTTGCCGCCAAAGTTAGGCCGTACAAATGCAAGAAGATCCTCCATCAGATTGTCTGTACCGAAAACAAACAGTTCATGTTCAATTTTACGAGAACAAACCATTGATGCTTCATCAACAATTGCAACTATATTTCCTTTTTTTTCAGATTCGTGAATATTAAAGATGAACTTGAACTCTGATTCTGCAACATCTTTGATTTTCTTCGGAACGATATGCGCTTGTTCATAAATAGTTTTGTGTATTGTAGCTGCTTCATGCTTTGTCTTGTTAGAGAGAACTTTTGCTGCGCGTCCAGTAGGGGCCATCAAAAACAGATGGCGGATTTCATTTACATAGTCTGCTATTACTTTAACCATCGTTGTTTTGCCTGTTCCTGCATAGCCTCGAAGGATAAAAACAGAAGCATCACTACTAAGGAATGCTTTGATCTGTTCAAAGACTTTATTCTGTTGAGTTGTGAGTTCCATTGTATTTGTTTTCTTTAATCGTTTTTGGTGAGAACCACCCTTAAGCTAGTAGACTTCTCTTGACAGAATTGTCATCTATCGACCACAAAGATAAAGAATTTTATACAGTCAAAGAATATCTTTTGAACATTAGTGACGGTTAAAGAATAACTTGGTACGATTTTGATAATGAACTTTCGTGCTCTATAACCTTGACGGCTTATCTTTTTGGATGTTTTCGTCTCTTTCATCGGTTACATAGCCCGCTATGCTCCCTCTTCAAGAGACAAAAACATCTCAAAAATATAAGCCGAAATCGTACCAATTTATTCTTTAACCGTCACTTACTTTGACGACATTTGTCACAAAAGTACAATAAGGTATGGCAAAAAGTTCCCGAGGTAATTGAATCTGTGTACCGTGCCGTTTCGCTTTTCCCAACCGCATTGCCGTGCTTTTCGGATATATTTTATAACTTTGCAAAGGTCGTTTCTCGCATGGAAACGTTCATGCTGTCGAGGCTAAATCTAAGACAAATCATTAAAGAAAAGATACAATGAAAAAGAAGATATTGACGTTTGCGGCGATAGCCTTGGCTACGGCTGCCGTGGCACAGACGCATAGGGAGATACAACTGTCGAACGGTTGGTCGTTTTCGCGCGACGGACAGCAGTGGGAAAACGTGACGATACCGCACGACTGGGCCATAAGCGGACCGTTCGACAAGAAGTGGGACCTGCAGACTGTGGCCATAGAACAGAACGGAGAGAAGGAGAAAACCGAGAAGTCAGGCCGCTCGGGTGCGCTGCCATGGATAGGAGAGGGACGCTATAAGTTGCACCTCGTGCTGCCCAAGGGTTACAGTAAGGCGGAACTGGTGTTCGACGGAGCCATGAGCGAACCGGTGGTTAAGGTCAACGGCCAAGAGGCTGGTCACTGGGCTTACGGTTACAACGCCTTCCGTGTGGACATAACTCCATACGCTGACATGAAGAACGGCGGCGACAACACCGTGGAAGTGTATCTGCGCAATGTGGAGGAAAGCAGTCGCTGGTATCCAGGAGCGGGACTGTACCGTCCGGTAAAGGTGGTGCTCTATGGCGCAGCGGCCTTTGAACCTTGGCAGACAGCGGTGCGCACAACCGACGCAGACAGCACTGTGGCTACGGTGAACGTGGAGACAAAGTTGTCGGGAACGCTCACCGCAAAGGGACGAACAGTGATTGCCCTGTATGACAAACGTGGCAAATGCGTGGTCAAAAACACGGTGAAGGGTTCTGAGAGCGCAATCAACACGACGCTCAAAGTGAAGAAACCAGACCTGTGGTCGCCCGAAACTCCGAGTCTGTATAAGCTTCGCCTGACCCGCTACGACAACGGAAAGGTGGCTGACGACCGCACTATGGATGTGGGAATACGCACGGTGAAGGTGTCTGGCGAAGGTGGTTTCCAACTCAACGGACAGACACGCAAGATAAAAGGAGTGTGTCTGCACCACGACCTCGGTCCTCTCGGTGCCGCTGAAAACAAGGCAGCACTGATACGACAGATAAAGATGATGAAGCGCATGGGTTGCGACGCCATACGCACATCGCACAACATGCCGTCGTCAATGCAGATGCAACTGTGCGATTCGCTCGGTATGATGGTCATGGCAGAGAGTTTCGATATGTGGGAATACCCCAAGTGCAAGAACGGCTATGCCCGCTTGTTTAAGGATTGGGCCGACAAGGACATTGAAAACCTCATACTGAACCACCGCAACCATCCTTCTATAATAATGTGGAGCATCGGCAACGAAATACCCGAACAGGGAGGTAAGCGCGGAGTGGAGCTGTCACGCCACTTGCAGGACTTGTGTCATAAGCTCGACCCGACGCGCCCGGTGACTCAGGGACTGGACAGAGTGGATGCGGCTCTCAAGTCGGGCTGCGCAAAGATTATGGACGTGCCGGGTTTCAACTATCGTGTCCACAAATACCAAAAGGGACTCGACGAGTTGCCGCAGGGCTTCCTGCTCGGTTCGGAAACGGCATCGACGGTGAGTTCAAGAGGTGTGTATAAGTTTCCGGTGGAGACTGCACAGAACAAGGCATACGCCGACGGACAGTGCACGGGTTACGACACGGAGTACTGCTCATGGAGCAACCTTCCTGACGACGACTGGCGATGGCAAGACGACGAGCGGAGAGTGATAGGGGAGTTTGTCTGGACGGGCTATGACTACCTCGGTGAACCTACTCCGTATGATACCTACTGGCCGAGCCGCAGCAGCTACTTCGGCATCTGCGACCTTGCCGGACTGCCTAAGGACAGATATTTCCTCTACCGTTCGCACTGGAACACCAAGGAACACACAACCCATCTGTTGCCCCACTGGACATGGCCGGGACGCGAAGGTGAGGTTACGCCGGTATACTGCTACACCGACGGTGTGGAAGGCGAACTGTTTGTGAACGGCAAGAGCCAAGGCCGCGTGAAGAAGAACCGCGACTCGCGACTCGACCGCTACCGTTTGCGCTGGAACAACGTGAAGTATGAACCCGGAGAAATACGTGTTGTGACATACGACTCCAACGGAAACACGATAGGAACAGACACAGTGCGCACGGCGTCCGAACCGGTAAGGCTTGTGCTCACGGCAGAGTGTCCCGACAACTTGGCTGCCAACACCATCAAGGCCGACGGTATGGACATGGCTTTCGTGACGGTGACGGCTGTGGACAAGAACGGAACGCCGTGCCCAATGGCGGCAAACAACCTCACTTTCAGCGTGGATGGTGCGGCAACCTATCAGGCTGCATGCAACGGTGACGCCACATCGCTCCAACCGTTTACCCAACCGGAGATGAAACTGT
>CAVKVO010000092.1:0-9180 GCA_963659575.1 Prevotella sp. CAG:1031 | reverse complement strand
CGGCAAAACGCAAGAAAAGAACATGAAACAGAAATTCAACATCATAACAAGTACGTGTGTGCCACTGCCTCTTGAGAATGTGGACACCGACCAGATAATACCCGCACGCTTCCTCAAAGCCACCGACAAGGAGGGCTTTGGCGACAACCTGTTCCGCGACTGGCGCTACGAGAAGGACGGAACTCCAAAGAAAGACTTTGTGCTCAACGACCCACGATACGGCGGATGCATACTCGTGGCAGGCAAGAACTTCGGTTCGGGATCGAGCCGTGAGCACGCAGCATGGGCCATCGCCGGATACGGTTTCCGTGTAGTGATAAGCAGTTTCTTCGCCGATATACACAAGAACAACGAGCTTAACAACTTCGTGTTGCCCGTGGTGGTGAGCGAAGACTTCCTGTCGGAACTGTTTGCCAGCATAGACAACGACCCCAAGACGGAGGTTGAGGTGAATCTGCCGGAACAGACCGTGACCAACAAGGCCACAGGTCACAGCGAGCGCTTCGACATAAACGGCTACAAGAAGCACTGCTTGATGAACGGACTTGACGACATTGACTATCTCTTGCAGAACAAGGACAAGATAGAAGCATGGGAACAGCGCAACAAGTGAACAGCACTTACAAGCGCATATCGCCGTTCATAGAGATAATGGACTGCACGTTGCGCGACGGCGAGCAGACAAGCGGCGTGTCGTTTCTGCCACACGAAAAGCTCATGATTGCGCGCATGCTGCTCAATGAGGTCAACGTAGACCGCATTGAGGTGGCATCGGCGAGAGTGTCGGAAGGCGAAAAGGACGCCGTAAAGATGATATGTCGCTACGCAAAGCAGATAGGCAAACTGGACAGAGTTGAGGTGCTTGGCTTTGTTGACGGCAACCTCTCGATAGACTGGATTGACGACTGCGGAGGCCGGGTGATAAACCTTTTGGCCAAAGGGTCGCTGCGCCACTGCACACAACAGCTTCACAAAACTCCCGAGGAGCACATAGACGACATACGCAAGTCGTTGGCCTACGCCAAGGCGAAGGGTCTGACCGTCAACCTGTACCTTGAGGATTGGAGCGACGGCATGAAGGATTCGCCTGAGTATGTCTACCAGATGGTCGACGCTTTGGCCGACTCTGGCATACGCCGATTCATGCTTCCCGACACGTTGGGCATAATGAATCCGCTCCAGGCGATAGAGTATTTCCGCAAGATGGTGAAGCGTTATCCCGACACATGGTTCGATTTCCACGCCCACAACGACTATGACCTGGCCGTGAGCAACTCGCTTGCGGCGGTGCTGAGCGGTGCTAAGGGACTGCACGTGACCGTGAACGGACTGGGCGAACGCTGCGGCAACGCTCCTTTGTCGAGCGTTCAGGTGATACTGAAGGACCAGTTTAACGCCCAAACGAGCATAAACGAGGACCGTCTCAACGACATCAGCCGTCTCGTGGAGAGCTATTCGGGCATAGCAATAGCACCAAACCAGCCCATCGTTGGTGAGAATGTGTTTACACAGGTGGCCGGAGTACACGCCGACGGTGACAACAAAAACGGTTTGTACTGCAACGCTCTTGTGCCGGAACGCTTCGGTCGCAAGCGTGAATATGCCCTCGGAAAGAACAGCGGAAGAGCCAATATCACCCGCAATCTGGAGGAACTGGGACTCGAACTCACGCCGGAACAGACACGAAGAGTGACTGCACGCATCACGGAACTGGGCGACCGCAAGGAGATTGTGACGCAGGAAGACCTGCCGTACATTGTGAGCGATGTGCTCAAGCACAGTGCTCCCGAGGACAAAGTGAAGCTCGTGAGCTACATGGTGTCGTCGGCTTATGGTCTGAAACCACTGGCCAGCATCAAGGTGGACATCAACGGAAAGCAGTATGAGGCCGACTCCACTGGCGACGGACAGTATGACGCGTTCGGTAAAGCCCTGCGCAAGATATATAAGGTGACGCTCGGACGCACATTCCCTATGCTTACCAACTATGCAGTGTCCATACCGCCAGGCGGTCGCACCGACGCTTTGGTGCAGACAGTCATCACTTGGCAACACGGCGACAAGCTGATTCGCACCCGTGGACTGGACGCTGACCAGACCGAAGCGGCCATCAAGGCTACGTTCAAGATGCTGAACATCATAGAGGAAGACGAGAGTGGGCAATAATAAATGCACCACCGAGTCACTTTGTGAGAATCATCAATGGTCTTTGAGCGTCATCAATAAATAAGAAACAATAAAGACAAAAGATAAAAAGCAAATGAAACTGAAGATTGCAGTATTGCCGGGCGATGGTATCGGACCGGAGATAATGAAACAAGGAGTGGCTGTCATGGATGCTGTGGCCGCCAAGTTTGGACACGAATTTGAATATACTGAGGCAATATGCGGTGCGCACGCCATCGACGAAGTGGGCGACCCGTTCCCCGAAGAGACCTATCAGGCATGCAAAAACGCCGACGCAGTGTTGTTCGCAGCCGTAGGCGACCCCAAGTTTGACAACGACCCGACAGCAAAAGTGCGCCCCGAACAGGGTCTGCTCGCCATGCGCAAGCGTCTCGGACTGTTCGCTAACATACGTCCGGTGCAGACTTTCAAGTGTCTGTTGCACATGTCGCCGCTGCGCGAAGAGCTTGTTGACGGAGCCGATTTCGTGTGCATCCGTGAGTTGACTGGCGGTATGTACTTCGGCGAGAAGTATCAAGACAACGACAAAGCATACGACACCAACTACTATACCCGTCCGGAGATAGAGCGCATACTGCGTGTTGGCTTTGAATATGCACGCCGCCGCAACAACCATTTGACCGTGGTTGACAAGGCCAACGTGCTCGCTTCAAGCCGTCTGTGGAGACAGATAGCAAAGGAAATGGAGCCGCAATATCCCGACGTGAAGGTTGATTACATGTTTGTGGACAACGCTTCGATGCGCATGATATCCGAACCGAAGTTCTTCGACGTGATGGTTACGGAAAACACCTTCGGCGATATCCTGACCGATGAGGGCAGTTGCATCTCTGGATCTATGGGACTTCTGCCTTCTGCATCTACGGGAGAGAGCACACCAGTGTTTGAACCAGTACACGGATCTTGGCCACAGGCAGCTGGCAAGAACCTCGCTAACCCCTTGGCACAGATTCTTTCGGCAGCCATGCTCCTTGAGTATTTCGGACTGAAAGAGGAAGGTAAGCTCGTGCGTGAGGCCGTTGACGCATCGCTCGATGCCAACGTTCGCACTCCCGAAATACAGGTTGAAGGCGGCCAAAGCTACGGCACACGCGAAGTGGGTCAGTGGATTGTGGACTACATCAATAAGAAATAAGAAGCTTTATATAAAGGGTGGTTCTTCACAGAGCCGCCCTTTTTATGTTTTATCGGCAAGGAGAAAGCCGTGCAAACGGGAAACAAGAACAACGGAAATGAGGATTATGCACATCAAACTTAGGCATTTGGCAATGGCAACGGCGATGCTTTGCACCGTCAACATGGCGGCACAGAGCCAAAAGGAGTGGCGCGACTCACTCGAAACGCTGAACAAACAGATTGCATTGTCGCCCTCTTCGGTGGAGCTACGTCTGCGGAAAGCTGCGGTCAATGTGCAACTTCAGCAGTGGGAGTATGCCATAAACGAATACACGGACATACTCCTTCAGCAGCCAGACAACATCGCGGCACTGTATTTCCGGGCGTTTGCAAGAAACAATCTGCGCCGCTACGAACCGGCAAGGAGTGACTATGAGAGTGTTTTGAAGCTCGCTCCGCACAACTTTGAGGCTCGTTTGGGACTGGCATACACCTTGGTTTTGCTCAACAAGCAAGCCGACGCCTTGGAGCAGATGAACCGTTTGGTGGAGCAACACCCCGACAGTGCTACCGCCTATGCCGCACGCGCCGGACTGGAACGCGACCTGAAGCAGTACGCACCGTCACTGTTCGACTGGGGAGAAGCCATGCGACTGGACCCCGACAATGCCGATTACGCCGTGTCAAAGGTTGATGTATTGCTGACGTTGGGCAAGAAAAGCGAAGCCAAAGCCATACTTGACGAACAAGTGAAGCGCGGTGTTCCTCGCGGCACGCTCATCGGTTGGTACAAACGGTGCAAGTGAGACATAACGACATGAACGTTTGCAAACAATCACCACACCGATTCACAAAGAATACGCATAGGAATTATAACGAAAGCGGCTGCTTACCAACTCGGTAAACAGCCGCTTTCGTTTATCGATGAATCACTGTTCCTGCTTTCGGAACTCGCTTGGCGAGCAACCGACGCTGCGTTTGAAATAGCGGTTGAAGTGCTGCGAATACTGGAAACCGAGGCGACAAGCGATGTTGGAGATAGAGTCATTGCCGCCCAACAGTTCATCCTTTGCCAGTCCGACAATCTTTTTCTGAATGTATTCCAATGGCGAATGGCCCGTTTCCTTCTTCACCAAGTCACCGAAATAGTTGGGTGAGAGGAAGCAACGCTCCGCGAAATACTTCACCGACGGCAGTCCTTCGTGTTCCGCCTTGCCGCTTTGGAAATAATTGTCAAGCTCTTCCTCAAAGCGAGCCAGCACGTCGAGGTTGCTTTCACGACGGGTTATGAACTGCCGGTCGTAGAACCGCATACAGTAGTCGAGCAGCAGTTCGATGTTGCTGCATATTATGGTCTTGCTGTGTTTGTCTATCGGACGTTCCGTCTCCATCCTTATCTTTCCGATACAATCGCGAAAAATGGTCTTTTCCTGTTCGGAAAGATGCAGAGCCTCGCGCGAATTGTAGCTGAAAAAGGCATACTTGCTGATGTTGTGACCCAAGGATGTGCCACGTATCAAGTCGGGATGGAACAACAACCCGATGGCATTCGGTTTGAAACCAGGCGCATGACTGACGTGAACCACCTGTCCGGGGGCAAAACTCGTGACCGTTCCCTCCTGATAGTCGTACGGTTGGCGACCGTAGGTGATGTCGCCGCAGTAGGTCTGCTTGAGCCACAGCGAGTAAACACCGTAGTGCCACGTCACCTCTTGGGGCATATTCCCGTAATCAACCCCGTTCATGTCGACCACAGCCACCAAGGGATGGAACGTTTCAAACCCAAACAGTTTGCAGTACTGGTCGATATAGTCTATGTAAATGTGCTCGTCCATATTGCTAAAGGGAGGTTTTATAAATCAACTCACGCTGCAAAGTTAGGGATAAAAGCCGTGATGCGACATAAACGGATTACCGAAAAAAGTAACGGGATTACCGTTTTCGACAAGTTCAACGAGTTTGTTGCTGTGGAAAATAGCGGCACCTGCCCTACTCTACTTGTATTCCAGCAAAGGCAAAGTGCCGTTCAAGACACCGAGAGCGTTGTATGCGAGCGACTCCATCTCGCCCTCGCCCGGACTCACCGCCACGGGAGCCATGTAGCAAGTCTGCCGCTTTATGGCCTCAACGCAATAGTCGCTGTAGGCTATGCCGCCCGTAAGGATGATGGCGTCCACCTCTCCCATGAGTGCAACATACATTGCTCCAATCTGTTTGGCTATGGTATAGAGCATGGCTTCGAGCACACTGCAATACGGTTCCTCACCGTCTTCGGCCTTGCGCGCCACGGTCACCATGTCGGTTGTGCCCAAATGAGCCATCAGACCGCCGCCTCCACGAATCAAGTTGTACACCTGTTTGCGGTTGTACTTGCCGCTGAAGCACAAATCAACCAACGCCCCGGCAGGCAGAGTGCCAGCCCTTTCGGGTGAAAATGGGCCGTCGCCGTCGAGCGCATTGTTGACATCTATCACCTTTCCCTTACGGTGCGCACCGATGGATATGCCACCTCCGAGATGCGCCACGATGACATTCATGTCCTCATAGCGCTTGCCCACCGACGCAGCATAGCGCCTTGCCACCGCTTTGCTGTTGAGAGCGTGAAACACCGACTTGCGTTCCAGTCCGGGAACGCCCGACATATGCGCCTTGGGCAGCATCTCGTCCACCACAACCGGGTCGGCTATGAACGCCTGGCAACCGCATTGCGAAGCTATCTCGTCGGCAATCAGTCCACCAAGGTTGCACACGTGCTCCATCTTAGCATGCCACAGGTCGTGCTTCATGGCCTCGTTGACGAGATAAACGCCGCCGCTGATAGGTTTGAGCAAACCTCCGCGACCTATGACAGCATCGAACGTGAGCGGTATGCCACTGCTTTCCAGTTGGCCGAGCACGAAGTCGCGGCGATAAGCATACTGTTCGTTGACATGACTGAACTGGTTTATCTCGTTCAAGGGATGGTGTGCTCCAGCCATCCACGCCGCTTTCTGGTCGTGATAAACGGCGATTTTGGTGGATGTGGAACCTGGATTGATAGCCAATATTCGTTTCATATAACTGATGAACGGCCTTGTTTTTGTGTTTGTATCTTTGTGTTAGTCTTGGAAAATATTCGTCTGCGACTATATAATCAGCCTTACTACTATACGAAAGTGATGAACTAAGCCTTCGCCAAAGCGCAGGCCAGAGCCAGACTGTTGTACTTCGACTCACCGCTGTCGGCTCTCGACGCCACGACAACGGGTGCGGTGGTGCCGCAAAGCACCCCGGCTATGCTTGCTTGGGCAAAGAGAGTTATGGTTTTGTAGAACACGTTGGCGGCCTCAATGTCGGGGAATACGAGTGCATCGGCCTGACCTACCACCGGAGAGTGCAGTCCCTTTATGTCGCCACTGGCCGCATCGAGTGCGGTTTTCACGTCCATCGGACCGTCCATCTCCACCTTTCCGTAGTCGCCGTGGGCTGCACGCCGCATCAGAGTCTCATAATCAAGAGTAAGGGGAAACTTGTCGCTCACTTTTTCCGTGCAATGCACGAGAGCTATCTTCGGCACTTCCGCACCGGCAACGCGCGATATGGCTGCCAAATGGCGCACCATGGAGTCATATTGAGCAAGGGTTGGATAGGGTATCACCGCCGCATCGGAGAAAGCGAGCATCTTGTTTTGCCTTCCGGGAAGTTCGGCTAAGGCCACGTGGGTGAGCACTTCGCCCGGCTCAAGCAGTCCCTTTTGTTTGTCAAGCACTGCTCGCAACAGGTTGTCCGTGTTTATCGTGCCCTTCATTAGCAGGTTTGCCTCGCCGCAGCGCACCGCTTCCACTGCCGCGCGCGCCGCATCGTCGGGCGTTTCCTTGCATACTGTGGTGACGCGCGAAGGGTTTGACTGAACCAAAGCCTTCACTTCGTCGGACAAAGGTCGTCCGCAAAACAGAGTGAAGTCGGCCACGCCCTCGTCGAGCGCACGTTGCAGGACATACAGCGTATGGCTGTCGTCAGGACAAACCAGCGCCACACGTCGGCGAACATTGTCAGTTGACTTCAGCTGAGCGACAATCGCCGCAAAGCCGGAAGTGAGTTCCGTTAATCCCATAAAACCGCTTTTCTCATTTAAGTTTACCGAATATTATTGCAAATATAATGCAATTCGAGGCAAACTCAAGGGATTAGCGGAATTTTCAACCAACTTTGAAGAACTTTTTCTTTAGCAGTGAGCGTGCCGCAATGACCGTTACGGCTACGAAAATCATCAGTGCACCAAGAACAACCCTAACGGTGAGAGCCTCGCCAAACACGGTTACGCCTATCACAATGGCGGTCACGGGTTCCAACGCGCCCACTATGGCACTGTATGTGGGACCTATAATCTTGATAGACACATTGATGAACAATATCGGCACCACCGTAGGCACCACCGCGATGCCTATGATGTTGGCCCAAACAAACGGCGATGTGCCCGGCAAGTGGAGCTTTGTGCCGCAGCCGGCCATGATGAAAAACATGCATGTGCCCACCACGAGCATCCAAAACGTAAGGCGCGCCGACGGCACTGTGCTCAGTGAGGAGTGGTCGACGCCCACGATATAGAGCGCATAGCACAGCGACGAGACCAACACGCAAATCATTCCCGTGGTGTTGAGCGTGGTGTCGCCGTCGCCTTTGTAGAGCATGGCTATGCCGGCAAGGGCAAGTGCGATGCAACTGTAGGTGAGTAGCGACGCTCGTTCATGGAAAAACAGAGCCATGATGACCGCCACGAGTATGGGATAGACAAACAGTATGGAACTGGCTATGCCGGCATCCATGTAGAGAAAACTCACGTAGAGCATGTGGGACGACATTCCGAACACCACACCGCCAAGGATAATGGGCAGAATGACCTTTCGTGAAACGATGAGACTCTTGCCCTTTGCCACGATGAACAGGCCGAGCAACAGTGCGGCCACGGCAAAACGGTAGAAGAGTATGGACTGCACGTCAAGTCCTGCGCCCAGGAGGTGAAGTGAGAACAGAGGGTTGGTGCCATAGGCTGCGGCGGCTATGATGCCACAAGCCCATCCTTTAGTTGTGTTTCCCATTGTATTAGTCTCCGATTACGGTTGCAACAAGTCGGCGTCGTCCGCCGTGATTTCTGTATTCGCAAAGGCAGATGCCCTGCCACGTGCCGAGGTTGAGCCGACCGTCTGTTATAGGTATGGTCAGACTCGCACCAGACAGCACCGACTTGGCGTGGCTCGGCATATCGTCGCTGCCCTCCATGGTGTGAAGAAAATACGGTTGGTTTTCGGGCACAATACGGTTGAAGATGCCTTCCATGTCTGTCCGCACGTCGGGATCGGCGTTTTCGCAGAGGCACAGACCGCAACTCGTGTGCTTCACAAAGAGGTTCAGCAGTCCGCACTTGGGCAGTTTGGGAAGTTGCGACAGCACCTCCCTCGTAATCAAGTGAAATCCACGGGGAACTTCACTCAGGCATATTTCAACTTGTTGTGTCATGTCTTGCTCTTGTTTTCCGGGTGCAAAGATAATGCAAACGAGCGACAAGAGAACACATTCTCAATTGTCCGAGTGCAGCTTATCTTATGCAAAGGTACAAAAACTGCGGAATATGCGCTGTCTGACTGCCCTAAAAACGACGTTGTCATATCGCCTTATAAACCCTGATTGTGAGGCATGCCAAACATAGCCCAAAAACACCGTTTTCGTAACTAGGCCACTTACGGGTCGTAAATGGCCCATTTAGCTATCGTAAGTGGCCTAGTTACGGTGCGTAAGTGGCCTAGTTACGAAAAGCATGTTGTACACCTATCCTACACATACCTCTAAAATAACATCATTTATCTGTTTTAATTTGGTGGAGGTCATGCGTTTTTGTTA
>CAVKVO010000091.1:0-9363 GCA_963659575.1 Prevotella sp. CAG:1031 | reverse complement strand
CAGCTCCCTTCGAATCCTCCAGGACGGGAACGTAGCAAAGGTAGTTGGTTGTAGCGGCGCGATATAAGTAGCTTACCCACCCGCCTCTTTAGCTCAGTTGGCCAGAGCACGTGATTTGTAATCTCGGGGTCGTTGGTTCGAATCCGACAAGAGGCTCTCCTTTCTTTGGAACATATATATTATAGACATTCTCCCAAAGAAATCCATACAGTTTTATTTGTATGCTTTTAACGTTGGCTAAATGCGAATTTAGTCCAAAGAAAAAGAGCGGTTTCCCGCTCTTATACTTATCCTACCACTTTCCACTCTAAGCAGTTCGTTTCGTCCTTCACGCTGAAGTTCATTCCTACCTTCACGATTTCTTTGTTTTTCATCTTGAAAGCATCGGCGTAGTGCTTTGATTCGATTTGCTCCAAGGCTTCCTCCACACTCTTGCTGAATTTCAGTTCCATCACATATACTGCGGTCTTTGTTTCCAGCGAGATGTCGATTCTGCCCTTTGCCGTATGCTGCTCCACGATGATGTTATAATCGGTGAGCAAGGCGAAGATGATGTAGAGCGTCTGCTGCCAATGACCTTCGTAGTTTGTATTGTCGCAGTAGGGTACGGTTTCCAGAAAATCGGCGAGCAACTGCATCGCTCCGTCCATATTGTCTTGCCGTATCAATACCGACATACGTGCAATCGTAGTGTTGCCGTCGGCGGAGTTGCGACCCAGATAGTGCGGCAAGAGAGAACCGTACAGTCCCACGGCAATCTCGCGGTTGGGCAAAGCCAGTTCGTAGAGCTTGCTCATGGGTTCATAGTCCTTGATGGTCACGTATCCGCTTTGGTAGAGTAGGGGGATGATGGTGGTCATTGTTTCCGTGGCAGCGTCGAAATCCTTTTGGTCCACCCATTTGTTTTTGCCAAGGTCGGTAGGCAGGAAGTCGTACTTCCTCATCATATTTATAAGATATGTGGGAGTGCCGGAGCCAAACCAATAGGCATTCAACTTTCCGTCGGCAAAGCAGTTGAGCAGGCTGAACGGATTGAACACGTCCGGCGAGGGCCACGAGAAGTGGTAACCGTCGTAGTGGTCTTTCAGTTCCTGTATGGTGTCCTCCCTGCTCAATTTCAGTTTTTCCGCCAACTCGTCGATGTCGTCACTCATCTGGGTCAAGAGTTCTTCCTTGGTGATACCACAGATGCCGGCGTACGGTTCGTCCATGCTGACATTCTTGATGTTGTTCAGTTCGCTGAAGATGCTGAGTTGCGAGAACTTCGTAATGCCCGTCAGGAACACGAAGCGGAGCATAGGATCACAGTCCTTCAATGGAGAATAAAAGTTGCGCATCGTATTGCGGAGAACGTCGAGCTTTTCGTTTTCATGCACCACGTCGAGCAAAGGTGCGTCATACTCGTCAATGAGTACCACCAGTGGCTTACCTGTCTGCTGATAGACGGTCTTGATTAAGTTGAGGAGACGCACATTTGGGTCTGGTGAATCACTGACCACTCCAAATCTTTCTTCGTTGTTTTTCAGGATAAAGAGCAGGAACCTTTCCAATTGTTCCTTTTCCATGTGCTTGCCACCGGCCATACTGAAGTGCAGCACGGGATACACCGTCCACTCCTTTTCCAACTCCTCGATGGCAAGTCCCTCGAAGAGGTCCTTTCTTCCCTCGAAATAACTTTTGAAAGTAGATACCAGCAGCGACTTTCCGAAGCGGCGTGGACGGCTTAGGAAGAAATACTTACCGTTGGTATGTGTCATGCGGTAGACGTATTCCGTCTTATCTATATAGAGATTGTCACAACGTCTTATTTCTTCAAACGTCTGAATTCCTATCGGGTATAGCCTTTTTACCATAGCACAAAGTGTCTTTTATATGCAAATATACGCAAGACTATCAATAGAGTCAAGTTTTTTGTTTGTATTTAACAATTATAGTTGGCTGACGGCTTCATGTCTATGCGCAAGAAGCAAACCTTTCGCACGTTATCTTCAAATTTGAAACAAAACTGCACGAACAGCTTCGAAAGAGTTTCATTTTGACACAAAACAGTTTGAGTTGACGATATTTCTTACTACTTTTGCATAAGATAGATTCAAAAGTATTGAAAATCCCCGTCCGTAAAGGGGGACAAAACCAAACTGAAAAAGAAATGAAAGTATTAAAATTCGGCGGAACGTCCGTAGGTTTCGTGGAGAGTATCTTGAGTCTCAAGAAAATAGTTGAGGCCGAACAGGGTGAGACAATCGTTGTGGTGAGTGCGCTCGGAGGCATAACCGACAAGCTCATAGCCGCTTCAAAGACAGCATTTGCCGGCGACAAGACATACGCCGACGAACTGGCGGCCATACGCAAGCGTCACCACGACATGATAGAAACGGTGATTGAAGGTAAGGAAAGGCAGCAGAAGCTGCTCAAAGACATCGACTCTCTGCTCGACGAGCTGCTGTCCATTTGCTACGGCGTGTTCCTCATACGCGACCTGAGCCCGAAAACACAAGCGGCAATCGTAAGCTACGGTGAAAGGCTGAGTTCGCTTATCGTGACCGAATTGATCAACGGAGCCAAGTGGTACGACTCCCGCAGTTTCATCAAGACTGTTGAGAAGCGTGGCAAACACGTGCTCGACAGTGAACTGACACGCAGTCTCGTGTGCGAAATGTTCAAGGACAGACCGAAGATTGCCGTTGTGCCGGGCTTCATAAGTTCCGACAAGCACACCGGAGAGGTGACCAACCTCGGACGCGGCGGTAGTGACTACACTGCATCCATCATAGCTGCGGCTCTCGACGCCGAAGCCCTTGAGATATGGACCGATGTGGACGGCTTTATGACAGCAGACCCAAGAGTGATACCCACGGCCTACACCATCAACGAACTGAGCTATGTGGAGGCTATGGAGCTGTGCAACTTCGGCGCAAAGGTGATATATCCGCCTACGATATATCCAGTGTGCGTGAAGAACATACCCATTTGGGTGAAAAACACATTCAACCCTTCGGCCAAGGGAACGGTAATCAAAAACAAGATTGACAACGACTGCAAACCCATCAAGGGTATTTCGAGCATAAACGGAACCACACTCATCACCGTGACGGGACTGTCTATGGTGGGAGTGATAGGCGTTAACCGTCGCATATTCACCGCACTGGCCGACAACGGCATATCGGTGTTCCTCGTGTCGCAGGCTTCTTCGGAAAACTCCACCTCTATAGGTGTGAGCGATGTGGATGCCGACGAGGCGGTGAAGGTGCTCAATGGTGAGTTTGCCAAGGAGATTGAAACGGGAGCCATGTTCCCGATGCACGCCGAAAAGGGACTGGCCACGGTAGCCATCGTGGGCGAAAACATGAAGCACACGCCTGGCATCGCCGGCAAACTGTTTGGTTCGCTCGGACGCAGCGGCATCAGTGTGATAGCCTGTGCGCAGGGTGCGTCGGAAACGAACATCTCGTTTGTGGTAAACTCCAAGTATCTGCGCAAGTCGCTCAACGTCATTCACGACTCGTTCTTCCTTAGCGAATATAAGGTGCTCAACCTCTTTATATGTGGAGTGGGCACGGTTGGCGGCAACCTGATAGACCAGATTCGTTCGCAATACGAGCAACTGAAGCAGACACAACGCCTGAAACTCAACGTTGTGGGCATCGCTTCAAGTTCGCACGCCATATTCTCGCGCGACGGAATCAACCTCGACACTTACCGCGAGGAGTTGGCTGCGTCGGAAAAGAGCGACAACAGCAAGCTGCTCGAAGAGGTGACTGGCATGAACATCTTCAACAGTGTGTTTGTCGACTGCACCGCCAGTGCCGATGTGGCAGCCATGTATCAGACTCTGCTTGACCACAATATCTCAGTCGTTGCGGCCAATAAAGTGGCAGCATCGGGCAACTACGACAGTTATATCCGACTGAAAGAGACCGCATTGAGACGTGGAGTGAAATTCCTTTTTGAGACCAACGTCGGTGCCGGACTGCCCATCATCGGTACTATCAACGACCTGCGCAACTCAGGCGACAAACTGCTGAAGATTGAGGCAGTGCTTAGCGGTACGCTCAACTTCATTTTCAACGAACTTTCTTCCACCGTGCCATTCTCCGAAACCGTGCGCAGAGCCAAGGAGATGGGCTACAGCGAACCCGATCCGCGCATAGACCTGAGCGGAATTGACGTGGTGCGCAAACTGGTGATACTCACCCGTGAGGCCGGCTACAAGGCTGAGCAGGCTGACGTAGAAAAGCACCTGTTCATGCCCGACGACTTCTTCACCGGCAGCATTGACGACTTCTGGAAGAACCTGCCCTCGCTCGACGCTGACTTTGAGGAGAAGCGCAAGAAGTTGGAAGCCGACGACAAGCGTTGGAGATTCGTTGCGCGCATGGACCACGGCAAGATGAGTGTAAGTCTTGAGGCTGTCGGTCGTCACCATCCGTTCTACAATCTTGAGGGAAGCAACAACATTGTGCTGCTCACCACCGAACGCTACCGCGAATACCCGATGCTCATCCAGGGCTATGGTGCCGGTGCGGGAGTGACGGCAGCCGGAGTGTTCGCCAACATCATGTCGATTGCCAATATCTAATTTGTTTCTACGTTATCAAGAAAAGAAAGGCAATCTATGAAACACATTATTATATTAGGCGACGGAATGGCCGACCACGCAGTGGAAAGGCTCGGCGGACTGACTCCTTTGCAGTATGCCGACACTCCGTATATGGACTTGCTGGCGCGCAAAGGCCGGTGCGGAAGAGTGGCTACGATACCCGACGGATTCCATCCGGGCAGCGAAGTGGCCAACACGGCCATACTGGGCTACGACCTCAACAAGGTGTATGAGGGGCGCGGACCGCTCGAAGCTGCAAGCATAGGCTACGAGATGCAGCCGGGCGACATGGCCATAAGGTGCAACATCGTGTGCCTTGAGGACGGAAAGATAAAGAATCACCACGGCGGACACCTCACCACCAAGGACGGTGACACGCTGATAAAATACCTCAACGAGCGTCTTGGCAACGACCGTGTGCGCTTCATCACTGGCATACAATATCGCCATTTGCTCGTGATCAAGGGTGGCAACAAGCACATTGAGTGCGCTCCGCCTCACGACCATCCCAACGAGGAGTGGCGCGGACTGCTCGTGAAACCGGAAGAGGGCTACACGGAGACTGCCAAGGGAGTGATGACTCCGCAGGAAACGGCTGACTTGCTCAACGACTTGATTCTCCGCTCACAGCAACTGCTTGCTGAGCATCCTATAAACAAGGCACGTGCGGAACGTGGAGAAGACACCGCCAACAGTATCTGGCCGTGGAGTGCAGGCTATCGTCCGTCCATGCAGACTCTGGGCGAGATGTTCCCGGAGGTGAAACGCGGCAGTGTCATATCGGCAGTCGACCTCATACGTGGTATAGGTCACTATGCCGGACTGCGCAACATTATCGTTGAGGGTGCCACTGGACTGGCTGACACAAACTATGAGGGTAAGGCGCAAGCTGCCATTGAGGCTCTGAAGACCGACGACTTCGTGTTTCTGCACATCGAGGCGAGCGATGAGGCTGGTCACGACGGCGATTTGCAGCTCAAACTGCGCACCATTGAGAACCTTGACCGCCGCATTGTGGAACCTATATACAACGAGACGAAGACATGGGACGAACCGGTATGCATAGCCGTGTTGCCCGACCATCCCACTCCGGTGGAGATCAGGACGCACGTAAACGAACCAGTGCCGTTCCTTATCTACCACAAAGGCATTGAGCCTGACAGCGTGAAAGTCTACGACGAGGTGAGTTGCGTGAGCGGAAGTTACGGTCTGCTCGTGCTCAACGAGTTCATAAAGGAATTTATGCGGGCATAGTCCGTCACGTCTTTTTATTTTTATTCTAAAAGAAAAATCCAACAATGAAATACTACAGCACCAACCATAAAGCCCCAATGGCCACACTGCATGAGGCAGTGGTAAGGGGATTGGCCACCGACAGAGGCTTGTATATGCCCGAACATATCAACACTTTGCCGTCAGAGTTCTTTGCCAATATCGACAAGATGCCGTTCAACGAGATAGCAAAAACCGTGGCCACGGCCTTCTTTGGCGACGACATAGAGCCGGGCGACCTTGCGCGAATCGTCGACGACACACTGAGTTTCGACTGTCCGGTGGTCAAGGTGACGGAAAACATCCATTCTCTTGAACTGTTCCATGGTCCTACTCTCGCCTTCAAGGATGTAGGTGCGCGCTTCATGGCTCGTCTCCTACAGTACTTCATTCGTCAGGAAGGACAGGGCGAAGAGGTCAACGTGCTCGTGGCCACAAGCGGCGACACGGGTTCGGCAGTGGCAAACGGTTTCCTCGGAGTGGAAGGCATACATGTGTATGTGCTCTATCCGAAGGGAAAGGTGAGCAAGATACAGGAGTGTCAGTTCACCACTCTTGGCAAAAACATCACCGCTGTGGAGGTTGACGGTGTGTTTGACGACTGCCAGGCATTGGTGAAGAGTGCGTTTATGGACGAACAGCTCAACGCCCACATGAAGCTGACATCGGCCAACTCCATCAACGTGGCGCGCTTCCTGCCGCAGGCATTCTACTACTTTAACGCCTATGCCCGCCTGAAGAGCGACAACCTTGTGATTTGCGTACCGAGCGGAAACTTTGGAAACATCACCGCCGGACTTTTTGCCCACCGCATGGGACTGCCCATAAAGCGGTTTATCGCTGCAAACAATGCCAACGACATATTCTATAAGTATCTGCAAACAGGCAAGTATGAGCCGAAACCAAGCAAGCAAACTATCGCCAACGCTATGGATGTGGGTGACCCGAGCAACTTCGCTCGCATTATCGACCTCTATGGAGGTGACCACGCAAAGATAACGTCGCTCATTAGTGGCGCTACATTCACTGACGAACAGATACGTGAGGCCATGAAAGAGTGCCGTGACGCTACGGGCTACATTCTCGATCCCCACGGAGCATGCGGTTACCGTGCACTTCGTGAAGGACTTCAGGCTGGCGAAACAGGTGTGTTCCTTGAAACTGCCCATCCCGCGAAGTTCAAGGAAACGGTGGAACAGGCCACTGGAGCACCCGTGGAACTGCCTTCGCGTCTGGCTGCATTCATGCAGGGCGAGAAGCAAAGCGTGCCTATGACCAAGGAGTTCGCCGACTTCAAGGCTTATCTTATGGAGCAATAAAAAGTGTAACAATACTCATAGACAACCACCGTAAACACTTTCCGTTTCGGAAAGCTTTACGGTGGTTGTTGTTTAGAGCTGTACCTTTTTATTTCGAATGTGTGTTTTCCATCTTATTTCATTCTCGTAACGCGTACTTAAAGCCAATGAAACAGGTGTGAAAAACCATGGAAATATCTTTGCAACCAAAATTCAGACTATGAAAATGAAGAAGATTTATACCCTTGCCGTTATGGCATTGTTGATGGTGTGCGGCAGTGTTTGCGCACAGACAGCCCGTCCACGACTCGTGGTGGGCGTTGTGATAGACCAGATGCGTTGGGACTATCTGTATCGCTATGAGAGTCGCTACTGCGACGGCGGTTTCAAGAGACTGCTTAGAGAGGGCTTTTCGTGCGAAAACACACGTCTGCCGTATGTGCCGTCGGTCACTGCCATCGGTCACACATGCATATATACAGGCAGCGTACCGTCGATACACGGCATTGCAGGAAACAACTTCGTAAAGGACGGAAAGAAGGTGTACTGCACCGATGACAACTCCGTGAAGCCCGTCGGCACCACAAGCAAGGCTGGACTGATGTCGCCGCGCAACCTGTGGGTCACTACCATCGGCGACGAAATGAAGATTGCCACCAACGGCAAGTCCAAAGTGGTTGGCGTGGCACTCAAAGACCGTGCGTCCATATTGCCAGCCGGCCACAATCCCGACGGTGCGTTTTGGTTTGACGATGAGACTGGCTCGTTCATAACGAGCACATACTACATGAACAAGTTACCCAAATGGGTTGACGACTTCAACAAGCGCAAACTGCCGGCCAAGTATTTGTCGGAGAAGTGGAGCACGCTTTATCCCAAAGACACATACACGCAGAGCACTGCCGACGACAACGCCTATGAGAAAGGCATCAAGACGGGAGAGAAAGCCACACTGCCGCTCAACCTGCCCGGACTGTATAAGAAGTATGGCTATGGCATTATCAGAAACACTCCGTATGGCAACTCGCTGACATTCGACATGGCTAAGGCCGCCATCGAAGGCGAAGACTTGGGCGATGACGACGTTACGGACTTGTTGACGGTAAGTTGCTCCAGCACCGACTACATCGGTCATCAGGTGGGAACGCACGCTGTGGAGACCGAAGACACCTATCTGCGACTTGACCAAACCATTGCCGACTTCCTCAACTACCTCGACAGCAAGATTGGCAAGGGCAACTATCTGCTCTTCCTCAGTGCCGACCACGGAGCCATGAACAACGCTCTCTATCTGAAAGACAACAGAATGCCAGCCGGAAGTTGGAATGGCGACACAGCGAAGAAGTATCTCAACGAGGCTCTTTCCGCCCAATATTCCGAAGCGGCAGATGCGGTCAGCATGGTGATGAACTATCAAGTGTTCTTCAACCGCGACATGATAAAGACCAAGGGCTTGGACTTCAACCGCATTAAGAGCATCGTTGTCCGTCGCTTAAAAGAAGACGCAGATGTGCTCTATGCCTGCGACATGGAAAACACTGCCAACGAAAGCATACCCGAAGAGGTGAAATACCGCATCATCAACGGTTACAACCGTGAGCGCAGCGGTGATGTCTCCATAGTGCTGAAGCCTGCTTACTATGCCCACGAGCTGCAAGGCACCGACCACGGCATGTGGAATCCGTATGACACCCACATCCCCTTGGTGTTCATGGGATGGGGAATAACCCACGGTTCCACAACCCGTCCAACCTTTATTACCGACATCGCCCCGACCGTAGCCGCCCTGCTCCACGTGCAATCCCCCAACGGATGTGTCGGCCAACCGATATTCGGAGAATAAAAGGCAAGGGAGGTGTGGCTATTTGCCACAACACATCGGTAAGCCTAAGTAATGTGAAAAGAATAAGTTGTGCAAGTTTGCCCTGTATTTTTAGACGGTTTTGCTGACTTCTTTGAAGGAGCATAGCGAGCTATGTGACTGAAAAGAAGTCACAAAAACGGCAAAAAGACAGGGAGAATTAGACAAGAAAACAGATATTGGCATATTCGACAAACTTGCTCAAGTTATTTTTTGAATATTACTTACTATATAAAGATATAGAAGACTGGAGGACGAGAATATGATTATCAATGTTGCCAACCCGATTTACGACTCGGTGTTCAAATTCCTCATGGAGGACGAGCGCATAG
>CAVKVO010000090.1:0-9450 GCA_963659575.1 Prevotella sp. CAG:1031 | reverse complement strand
ATATTTCGGTCAAATCCTATGCATTTTTGGGTCAAATCCTATGCATCCATTTTTCGCGTCAAGTTTTTTCACGGTTTTAGCGGTTCTTAGCTTGGCTTTTCGAGGCCCTAAAATGGACAATATCTACCGAGTTGTGATCGCTCAGTAATCTTTGTGTCCTGAATTCGAAGCCAAGGGACAACTGCTGTTATTTTACCACCACTAAAAAAAGCAAGTCCCCGAACGGAATCGTTTTCCATTCGGGGACTTGCCCTTTTATCGTTATGTTCGGAGTAGAAAGTGGTGAAGTTTCAGAGTTTAGATGTCATCGATACTGGTCAAAGTCCCAGCTTCAATGCACATGAATTCTTCACTCTTCGTTCTTCACTCTTCACTCCCCGTTACAGTTTCTGCTGCACCTCGATTTCGGTGAAGGTTTCGATGATGTCGCCCTGCTGTATGTCGTTGAAGTTGACGAGGCTGATACCGCACTCAAGACCTGTGGCAACCTCCTTGACATCATCCTTGTAACGCTTGAGAGCGTTGATGTCGCCGGTGTGAACCACGATGCCGTCGCGCACAAGACGAGCCTTGTCGGAGCGGTGAACCTTGCCTTCGGTGACCAAAGCACCGGCAACGGTACCCACCTTGGATATCTTGTAGACCTCGCGAACCTCGACCTGGCCTGTGACAACCTCCTTCTTGATCTTGTCGAGCATACCCTCCATGGCCGAACGGATGTCGTCGATGGCGTCGTAGATGATGGAGTAGGTGTTGATTTCCACACCTTCCTGCTCTGCCAACTTGCGAGCCGCCGATGACGGACGCACCTGGAAGCCCACGATGATGGCGTCGGAAGCGTCGGCAAGAGTAACGTCGCCTTCTGAAATCTGACCCACTGCCTTGTGTATCACGTTCACCTTGATCTTCTCTGTAGACAGTTTGATGAACGAATCGCTCAAAGCCTCGATACTTCCGTCGGTGTCGCCCTTGACGATAAGGTTCAACTCCTTGAACGAACCGAGGGCTATGCGGTGGCTGATGTCGGCCAAAGTGAGTCGGGTCTGAGTGCGCAAGCCCTGCTCACGCTGCAACTGTTCGCGCTTGTTGGCTATGTCGCGTGCCTCCTGCTCGCTGTCCATCACGTGGAAAGAGTCGCCTGCGGTAGGCGCACCGTTCAGTCCGAGAATGATGGCCGGCTCTGCGGGACCCGCTTTCTCCATGCGCTGGTTGCGCTCGTTGAACATGGCCTTGATGCGACCGTGGTTGGTTCCGGCTATCACTACGTCGCCCACCTTGAGCGTACCGTTGGACACGAGCACCGTGGACACGTAGCCACGACCCTTGTCGAGCGACGACTCGATGATGGAACCCGTACCCTTGCGGTTGGGATTGGCCTTGAGTTCGAGCATTTCGGCCTCAAGAAGCACCTTTTCGAGCAGTGCATCGACGCCCAAACCTTTCTTTGCCGAGATTTCCTGGCACTGGTATTTACCGCCCCAGTCCTCAACAAGCAGGTTCATGTTGGCCAAGTCTTCGCGAATCTTGTCGGGGTTTGCGCCCGGCTTGTCTATCTTGTTGATGGCGAAAACCATAGGCACGTTGGCAGCCTGTGCATGGGCTATGGCCTCACGTGTGGTGGGCATCACACTGTCGTCGGCAGCGATGATGATGATGGCGATATCGGTTACCTGTGCTCCACGGGCACGCATGGCGGTGAAGGCCTCGTGGCCCGGAGTGTCGAGGAAGGTTATGTGGCGACCGTCGGCCAGTGTCACGTTGTATGCACCGATGTGCTGCGTGATACCTCCGGCCTCTCCGGCAATCACATTAGACTTGCGGATGTAGTCGAGCAAAGATGTCTTACCGTGGTCAACGTGACCCATGACGGTGACAATCGGGGCGCGCGGCACGAGATCGTTCTCATCGTCCTCCTCCTCGCTCACTGCTTCGCTCACCTCAGCACTTACATATTCGGTCTTGAAACCGAACTCTTCAGCCACAAGGTTGATGGTTTCGGCATCGAGACGCTGGTTGATGGACACCATTATGCCCACGCTCATGCACGTACCGATGACCTTATTGACGGGCACGTTCATCATCGTGGCAAGTTCGCTCACGGTAACGAACTCCGTCAACTTCAGGGTCTTGCTCTCTGCCAGCTCCTCGCGGCGCTCCTCATTGAGCCTCTCCTGCACGGCGTCGCGCTTCTCACGACGGTATTTAGCACCCTTCTTGTTCTGTCCCTTGCTCGTGAGACGGGCCAAGGTCTCCTTTACCTGACGTGCAACATCCTCGTCGCTCACCTCAGCGGGCTTCGGTTGGTTGCGGTTTTTGCGGTTGTGCTTGCCGCCTCCCTGCTGTTGACGGTTGTCGCCAAAGCGGTTGCCACCACCTTGATGAGCACCGGGTCCGCCAGCAGAAGGCTGGTTGCCGCCCTTGCCCTTGTTGTTTTTCTTGGCGTTGGAGCCGGGCACCTGCTTGGCAGCGGCCTCAATGTCCACACGCTCGTTGCCGATGCGTGTGCGCTTCTTGCGCTCGCCAGCGTGCTGAGCACCGTTCTTTTCCTCGCGCTCCTTGCGACGTTCCTCCTTGGATTTCTTCTTCGGACGTGTGCTTTGGTTCAGCGCGTCGAGGTCTATCTTGCCAAGCACGTTGACCTTGGGAACGAGTTTGGTCTCGCTCCTAAGCGTGAACAACTTGGGTTCTTCCTTCTTTTCCGGAGTCTGGGCCTGCTGCGGTTCGGCCACGGCTTCGGGTTTCACTTCCGGTTTCTTCTCGGGAGCTGGAGCCACAACAGGCTTCTTGGGCTCCTGAGCAACCGGTTTTTCCGGAGCCACAGGCTTCGGTGCCGGTTTCGGAGCCGGCTCTTCCTGCTTCTTAGGTTCCGGTTTTGCCACGGGTTTAGGCTCAGGTTTCACCTCCGGTTTAGGTTCAGGTTTGGGTTCAGGCGCAGCGGCCTTTTCCGCAGGTTTGGCTCCCACGGAGTCCAAGTCAATCTTTCCCACGGGCTTGAACTGCTGCCTCTTCTCCAAAAGTTCCTCACCTTTGGTCACCTTCTTCTCCTCCTTCTTCTCCTTGGCTTTCTTGGCGAAGATCTTTTCCGCCTCGTTTTTCACGTCCTTGTCGCCCTTAAACTCTTTGACAAGAGCCTGATATTGCTCGTCGGAAATCTTGGTGGTCAGGTTGGCGTTGTCCTTTATCTCTCCCAAGCCTTTCTTGTTCTTTAGGAAATCAACCGCAGTTTGAAGTCCTATGTTCAGTTCTGTTAATGCTTTATTTAATCTTATGCCCATAAATTCTTATCCGTTCATAATGCACAATGCATGAGCATCGTTTGCCTTGTCTTGTTCTTTTGTTCTCAAATCCGCCGCCAACTCATAATTATGCATTATGAATTACGTTTTATTACTTACCCTTCAAATTCGGCCTTGAGCACCTTTAGCAGGTTGTCAACGGTCTCTTCCTCCAAGTCAGCCTTTTCGATAAGCATCTCACGCGGTGCGTTGAGCACTGCCTTTGCCGTGTCGAGACCGATGGCCTTGATGGCGTCGATCACCCAAGTGTCGATTTCGTCGGCAAATTCGTCGAGGTAGATGTCTTCGTCAGCCTCACTCTCGTTAACCACGCGGAACACGTCGATGGTGTATTCGGTGAGCATTGAAGCCAGTTTGATGTTCATACCGCCACGTCCGATGGCCAGCGACACCTCTTCGGGCTGCAGATACACCTCGGCTTTGCGGTTTTCTTCGTCAATGGTGATGCTTGTCACCTTGGCGGGACTAAGCGCACGCTGGATGAACAGCTGGATGTTGCTGGTGTAGTTGATGACATCGATGTTCTCGTTGCCCAGTTCGCGCACGATACCGTGCACACGGCTACCCTTGACACCCACGCAAGCTCCAACGGGATCGATGCGGTCGTCGTAGCTCTCAACGGCAATCTTGGCGCGTTCGCCCGGCATGCGTGCCACACGGCGAACGGTTATCAGTCCGTCGTTGATTTCCGGCACCTCTGCCTCAAGCAGCCTTTCGAGGAACATCGGACTGGTGCGGCTCAGGATGATGCGCGGATTATTGTTCTCGTTGTCCACGCGAGCCACCACGGCTCTAACAGTTTCGCCCTTGTGATACACGTCCGACGGAATCTGTTCGGCCTTCGGCAGGTGCAGCTCGTTGCCCTCGTCGTCGATGAGCAGCACTTCGCGCTTCCACATCTGGTAAACCTCGGCACTCATTATCTGACCCACCTTGTCCTTATACTTATTATACAGTGAGTCGTGCTCCAGTTCCAGAATCTTCGATGCCAGAGTCTGACGGAGGTTGAGAATGGCTCTGCGGCCAAACTTGCTGAAGTTCACCTCTTCGCTCACCTCTTCGCCCACCTCATAGTCGGGCTCTATCTTCTGTGCGTCGGCCAGGGAGATCTGCTTGTTCTCGTCTTCCACGGCGCCGTTGTCCACAACCACGCGGTTGCGGTGTATCTCGAAGTCACCTTTGTCGGGGTTCACGATAACGTCGAAGTTCTCGTCGCTGCCGAAAAGTTTGGCTATCACGTTGCGGAAACTCTCCTCAAGCACGCTCACCAGCGTGGTGCGGTCGATGTTTTTTGTCTCTTTGAACTCCTGGAAGGTCTCTATCATGCTGGGACCCTTCTCTTCTTTCTTTGCCATAGTTCCTTACTTAAAACTTAAAAGGTATTTGGTATATTTCACTTTGTCCATGCCATAGGTGTGGTCAACGTCGACCATTACGGGACGTTTCTTTCCCTCCACCTTCTGCTTTTCCTTGACTGTCAGCACGAAGTCGTCGCCGTCTACGGCTTTCAGCACTCCCTGCACCTTCTTTCCGTCGGCGGTGAGCACCTCAACTTCCTTGCCCACGTGGTTGACATACTGCTGTCTGACCTTGAACGGCTGACCTATGCCTGCCGAACCCACTTCCAGTTCGTACTCGCCCAACTCATCGCCGAGGCGTTCCTGCAGCATACGGCTCAGTTCGGCACAGTCTTCTATCCACACTCCGTCGGCATGGTCTATCTCAATCACGATGCGGCCGTCCGGGGTGAACATGATGTCAACCAGAAAATAGTCATTGCTTTGCAGCCATTCGTCAACAATCGTCTTGACAATGTTCTTGTCTATCATACGTCCTAATGAATTTATAAAAATAAAAATGAGGGACTTTCGAGAAGCCCCTCATTCCACTGAACGCTGCAAAAGTACGAATAATTAACGCAACTCACAAGTTTTCAGCCACTAAAATGCCTTTTTCACAGCCTTTTCACGGTTTTTTGATGTTTGTTTCCCGTCAAAACGGAAGCTATTTCTTTTCCTGCGGTTTGAGCAATTTTGCGTAAGCGTCCTTGTCGTTGAGCAGCTTTACGGCCTCGCCGAGCATCTTGTCTTTGGCCAGACTGGCTTCGATTGAACCGGCTTGATAGTAGTATGCGGCAATGATGTCCTGCTCAATCATGGTGCGAAGAGTCTCCTTTTCGCGCTCTATGTCGCGCCCGACATCGTGCTTCAGCTTTGCCTTGAGGTTGTCAAACTCCGCCTTTGCGTCGTCGTAGTAGCCCTCAAACTTGGCGGTCTTCACCATTTCGTCGAGCATCTTGCCGCTCACGGGGTCATAAGTAAAGCCACTTTTCACCACTCTCTGCTTGAAATCCTCGAAGTCGGCGTCAGACAGATGGAAGTCGCGCGGCGAAGCAATGGTGGGATGAGCGGCGATATAGTCCACCACATAGTCGAACATCACCTCGGTGGAGTCCATTCTGTCCAGATATACTGCGATGTTCGGCAGCGTGTCGGGCTTCACCTCCACGTCGGGCTTTATGCCTCCGCCGTCTCTTACTGTGCGGCCGTTTCTCGTGTGAAACTCCTTTGTCAAGCTATCCGGTATGTGTTCTGTATATCCGCCGCCGCTGTGCTTGTAGTTGATGGCCTGAATGCAGCGGCCGCTCGGTATGTAGTATTTGCTCGTGGTCAGCTTCATGTTACAGTTGTAGGGCAAATCCATCGGCACCTGCACCAGTCCCTTGCCGTAAGTGCGCGTGCCGAGCACCACGCCACGGTCAAGGTCTTGCAGCGAACCGCTGGTTATCTCGCTCGCACTGGCCGTCTCGCCGTTCACCAGCACCACTATCGGCATCACCGTGTCTATCGGTTCCAACCTTGTCTTGTAGGTTCGGTTGGCACGTTTCAACTTTCCGCGCGTTTCCACAAGCGTCATGCCCTTCGGCACCCACATATTAATAATGTCTATTGCCTCAGACAGCGAACCGCCTCCGTTGCCCCTCAGGTCGAGCACGAGACTTTCCGCACCTTGCTTGCGCAAATCCACGTATGCTCGGCGCATGTCCTTGGCGCAACCTTCGGTAAAACTGTTGAAGTTGATGTAGCCCGTTTTACCGCCGTTGAGCATACCGTAGTATGGCAGTTCGGGCAGTTTTATGTTGCGTCGGGTGATTTTCAGCGACATCACCTTGCCAGTTGACGGACGTTTTACCTTCAATACGAAGCTCGAACCGGCGTCTCCCCTCAGGTGACTGCTCACATAGCTCACGTTTTTGTCCGCCATAAGCGTGTCGTCTATACTTATTATTATGTCACCCTTGCGCAATCCGGCCTCCGCAGCAGGCATTCCCGCATACGGTTCGTCTATCACCACGCGCTTGAGCCGCTGATGATAACGTATGAGCGCACCTATTCCGGCATACTTGCCAGTGAGCATCATCTTCAGGTCGCGTGTCTTGTCCTCGGGATAATACTCGGTGTAGGGGTCCAGACTGCGCAGCATCGAGTTGATGCCGTTGCCTATCACCTCGCCGGGATTGAGCGTGTCAACATACATCAGGTCGAGATACTTATATATGTTGTTGAACAAATCGAGGTTTTTGGCCACCTCAAAGTTGTGGTTTCTCGATTTCTGAGCCTGCGTAGCCGTCAAGGCAGTGCAGAGCAGAAGCAGAAATAGCAGTTTTCTTTTCATCTATACCATGTGTTTAGTGCGTGAACAAGTCCTGTCCGATGCCGCATTTTGGTCGCCCGGACGCAGCCCTTGTTTCACTGCAAAATTACATCTTTGCGATTAAAAAAGGACACACAAAACCGCCAAATTGCAGATTTTTAATGGAGAAAGCTAAATTTTATGCTCAAAAACTTGGCGGTTTTCCAAAAACGCATTACCTTTGCATCGCAATTCAGAAATGAGTTACACACACTGCTTCAATAGCTCAGTTGGTTAGAGCACCTGACTGTTAATCAGGGGGTCGTTGGTTCAAGCCCATCTTGAAGCGCAGAAATCCGAGGAAACCCCTCGGATTTTTTTGTTTTACCACCATCCTTTCTTCCCGTCGCTTGCGCCAATAATATTACTGTCTCATGGTATAACCAACACTAAACGGGGTCAATTGCATCCCTGTCTCATGGTATAATCGGAGCTAAACGGAGCAAATTGCGCTCATGTCTCATAGCATAATCAGGGCAAAGCGGGGTCAATTGCGTCCCTATCTCATTGTACAATCATGGCAAAACGGCATCAGTAGCACACCTATCTCATAGTATAATCGGCTCAAAACAGTGCCAAATATCCACAAAATCGGCTCAACTTGACCCGATTATTGCCCCAAAAAGAGCGCTTTTGAGCCGATTAATGAATGTGGAACATGACGACAGACATTGAAATACTGCAGTTTGCACTATCATTTCCTATCGAATAAGGCAGGGTTAATGACGCGATTGTGTCATTAATGTGAGCGGTCTTATTTCGCAGTTTTTCACCTTGATTAGCCAACTTGTTGACAAGCAGCCGTTTAAGCGTAAAGTTGCAACTTTTTGCCGGGAAAACGGGCGCGTTTCTGCAACTTTTTGCCAGGATTATGGCGCTAGAGATGCAACTTTTCGCCACGTTCTCTCATGCGCAAGCACACCGCGGCGAACTCTGCGGCGGAAACTTTGCGGAAACGAAGGGTGCGCACAAGGGGGAACTGGACAAAGAACTCGTCGCCGGTGAAAAACCACTCACGCTGATTTGCGCTGCCGGTTCCAGACGACATAGCGTTGGTTTTGACAGACGCCGCGCTGCCTTTTTCACCAAAATTAGAACTATTTCCACTGGAAGCACTGCCGTTTCCAGACGACGCTCTTCCGACGATTCTATCCAGGGCGGCGTTGAAGGCGTGGACGTAGGGGCGCTGTACGGCCGCGAAATAGTAGCCGTCGGGCATGGTGAGAGCCACTACGCAACGCTTGGGGCGGTCTTTGCCGCCGTTTAGCTGCCATCCGCGGGTACTTGTGCGCACGGTGATGTTCCATCCGTCGGCGTTTATGCGCTGCATCTCGCGGCGGAACAGTGGGCCGTGGGACGATGTGTCGGCCAGGCGATGGTAGCAGATATGGAAATGTATCATCTCGTGGAGCAATACGGTCTGCACGTCGCGCTCGCTCATTTCGTAGAACCGGCTGACGGCGATGGAGTATTCCTCCGAATGGCGCAGGCCGAGCAGTCCCTTGCGCACACGGCGACAACTGAACCGTCCAAGCAGTGTGCGAGCACTGTTCACCTTGAACTGGGGCTCAGGCAGTTCGCCACCGAAGTAGCGGGCGTTGAACAGGGCGAATTGTGCGCGGAGATAGTCGGTCGTTGGGGTCATAATGCAGTGCCTCTTTTTTATAGTCGGTTCGTCTTAATGGTTGCAAAGGTATACAAAAGACGATGAATAACGGAGTTTTGCGAGGGAGACAAACCACGGCATATCTATGCACAGCGTTTGTTAAAACAAAGGAAACATTCTTACAAACAGGCTCGCAAAACTCGCGCGAAAACCACGACGCTGATTCGTGGCCGCAAATACGAGAGTTTTGCGCGTGCAATCTTAACGAGTTGTATATATGGCAGATACGAGCATAGCGAGGCTTTTGTGCAATGCAAACAGCATATTTATGGTAATGAAACGGACTATTTTCGGGTAATAAAGCACAGTTTTACGACTCAAAAACGGCATGTTTACGAGTCGTAAAGCGCCGAGTTACGAAAATAAGTGGCCGAGTTACGATCGTAAGTGGCATGTTTACGAGTCAGAAACGCCATAATTACGACCGCAAAGTGGCCGCGTAGCTCCAGAAGAGTGGCGCAGAGAGTGTTAAATATCGGCCAAATTTCATTACACAAGGCGTTTGTTCGGCGTAAACGTCGCGCACAGTGATGTATCGCAGACAGTGGCGTTCGTAGAGACGGCAGTGGCGTTCATAAGGACGGTTTTTCGCCCCCATAAAGCCGCCTCTGGCGTTCATAAATACGCCTCTGGCTCCCGTGTGCGTGCGCGTGGCGCGTTAAGTATGTGTTAAATACGCTTTTGGCGACGCTAAATTTATTGCATAGATATTAACTTTGCAGCGATTTGTATGGCCGTGAGGTTTTTACAATAGGCAAAGGATAACCACAGAGCCGCGCCCACATCCCGACAAGA
>CAVKVO010000089.1:0-9484 GCA_963659575.1 Prevotella sp. CAG:1031 | reverse complement strand
GAAATGTATGGAGCGGCAAACGGGACTCGAACCCGCGACCCTCGGCTTGGGAAGCCAATGCTCTACCAACTGAGCTATTGCCGCTTACATGATAATAGTGTTTGGATTGCTGCTTGCGAAAGAGAGAGCCGATACTCGGACTCGAACCGAGGACCTATTCATTACGAATGAATTGCTCTACCAACTGAGCCATATCGGCGTTGAAAAAAGCTCTCTTTCAGAATAGCGAGTGCAAAGGTAGGCGTTTTTTTTAGTTTTGCAAAATAATTATCAATAAAGTTTGTCTTTCAGATACCGCCCTGTTACACTTTCTTTGCATCCGCTCACCGCCTCCGGAGTTCCCGTTGCCACGAGCGAACCTCCCATTTCACCTCCGTCGGGACCAATGTCGATTATGTGGTCGGCACACTTTATCACCTCCATGTTGTGCTCTATCACCAGCACACTGTGGCCTCGCTCAATCAGAGCGTTGAACGACGAGAGCAGACAGCGTATGTCGTGGAAGTGGAGTCCCGTGGTAGGTTCGTCAAAGATGAACATTGTGGGTTCCTGTCGCTCCTGTCCGATGAAGTAGGCCAACTTCACACGCTGGTTTTCTCCACCGGATAGGGTTGAGGAGTTCTGCCCCAACTTGATGTAACCCAGTCCCACGGCTTCGAGAGGGCGCAGTCGGCGCACCACATTAGGTTCGCCGTTGGCCTCAAAGAACTCTATTGCCTCGGTTATGGTCATGTTGAGCACGTCGTCGATGTTCTTTCCGGCGAAGCGCACGTCGAGTATCTCCTTCTTGAAACGGTGACCGTGGCAACTGTCGCAGGTGAGCACGAGGTCGGCCATGAACTGCATCTCAACCGTTATCACGCCGGCTCCCTTGCACTCTTCGCACCGTCCGCCGTCGGCGTTGAACGAGAAATACTGCGCTGTGAACCCCATTTGCTTGGCCAGAGGCTGCTTCGCAAACAAGTCCCTTATGGCGTCGTAAGCCTTTACGTATGTGGCAGGGTTGGAGCGAGTGCTCTTTCCAATCGGGTTTTGGTCAACAAACTCCACGTGCTTCAGCGCCTTTATGTCGCCTTCCATAGCGCTGTGCTCGCCGGGAGTGTCGGCCACATCGCCCAGTTTGCGCTTCAGGGCCGGGTAGAATATGCCCTTCACGAGGCTCGACTTGCCCGATCCGCTCACGCCAGTCACCACGGTGAGCACGTTGAGCGGTATCTCCACGTCGATACCTCTCAGGTTGTTCATCCTCGCACCCTTTATCTTTATGCTCATGTTCCACTTCCTCCGGCTGCGTGGCACAGGTATGTTGTCCACTCCCGTGAGATATTTCACCGTGTGGCTCTCCGGATATTTCACAAGCGAGTTCTCGTTTATCGCTGCCGCACTTCCCTCAAACACGATTCGTCCTCCCAGACTTCCCGCGTCGGGACCCACGTCTATCAGATAGTCGGCTGCGCGCATTATCTCCTCGTCGTGCTCCACCACAACCACCGTGTTGCCTATGTCCTGCAGTCTTCGCAGCACACCTATGAGCCTTTCCGTGTCGCGACTGTGCAGTCCGATGCTCGGTTCGTCGAGTATGTAGAGCGAACCCACGAGACTGCTTCCCAGCGATGTTGTCAGACTGATTCTCTGGCTCTCACCGCCACTGAGCGTGTTTGACGGTCGGTTTAGTGTGAGATAACCAAGTCCCACGTCTACAATAAATTGCAGTCTGCTCGTAATCTCGCGCAGAAGTCTACTGCCGATGGTCGTTTCACGCTCCGTGAGTTGCAGCTTGGCAAACCATTCGTTCAGCCTTACTATCGGCATATCCACGAGCGACGAGATACTCCTGCCCCCGATAGTCACGTAGTCAGCCTCCTTTTTCAGTCTCGTGCCGTGGCATACCGGGCAAACGGTCTTGCCCCTGTAGCGGCTCATCAACACGCGGTACTGTATCTTGTACTGGTTTTCCTTCACCATCTGGAAGAACGCGTCTATCGACACCTTGTCGTCTGCCGACTTCTTGCGCTCACTCGGCAGTCCGTGCCACAGCCAGTCCTTTTGTTCTGTGGTCAGTTTGTAGTATGGTTCAAACACCGGGAAGTTGTCGGTGGCAGCCCTGCGGCAAAACTCCCTTCGCCATGCGTCCAGTTTGTCGCCGTGCCAACACACCACGCAACCGTCGTAAACGCTCATCGATGTGTCGGGCACCACGAGTCTCTCGTCTATGCCCATCACACTGCCGAAACCCTGACACTCCGGACAAGCCCCTGCGGGAGAGTTGAACGAGAACATGTTGTCGCTGGGTTCCTCGAATGTCATTCCGTCGGCTTCAAACCGTGTGGAGAAGTCATAGCTTATCATCGATGGCATCACCACAATGCGGCACCTTCCGTCACCCTCATAGAAAGCCGTTTCGGCAGAGTCGGTCAGTCGCGATATGCTGTCCTGCGAGTCGTCTGCCGCCATGCGGTCAATAACCAGCCATGTGTCGTCGGGCTGCATATCCTCAAAGGCTTTCTTCTCCAGACAGTCGTCGATGCGCACAAAGTCGCCCTTGACAAACAGTCGGGCATATCCCTGCTGCATACTCGTTTTCAGCTGCTGCTCCATGGTGCGTCCGTTGCCGATGCGCAGCGGTGCCAGCAGCACAAACCGCGTGCCTTTGGCGAACTGTCCCACGCACTCCACCACGTCGGCCGTGCTGTGCTTCTTCACCTCCTCACCGCTTATGGGCGAAAACGTGCGGCCAATGCGTGCATAGAGCAACCGCAGATAGTCGTATATCTCGGTTGTCGTGCCCACAGTGGAGCGCGGATTGCGGCTCGTCACCTTCTGTTCAATGGCGATTGCTGGCGGAATGCCCTTGATAAAGTCACATTCGGGCTTGTCCATCCTGCCGAGAAACTGCCTCGCGTAGGCCGACAGGCTCTCTACATAGCGGCGTTGCCCCTCGGCATATAGCGTGTCGAAGGCCAGCGATGACTTGCCCGAACCGCTCACTCCGGCAATCACGACAAACTTGTTGCGTGGTATTTTGACGTCAATGTTCTTCAGGTTGTTCACCCGAACCCCTTTCAGCTCTATGTAATCGTCCATTCCAGTGTCTTTTTTGAAACGACAAAATTAAGTAAAAAGGCATAAACGGCAAAACTCGATACCCTTTTTCATTGGCACGTTGGTTGAATGGGGGTATATATAATAAGGTATATGTCACATTCGCACGAATGATACGGCGAGGGCGCCGTACCTCCTATGCCTTGTGCAGTTGGAAGGCAGTAGTAGGCGCTGCGTCCTCGCTGCGCCCTTAGCTTATTGGCGAACTTAGGAGGGTCGCCGCCCTCGGCGATCCCATCGCTCGTAAGAGCGAAAGAATAACGTTTTAGCACGAATGATACGGCGAGGGCGCCGTACCTCCTATGCCTTGTGCCCTTTCCGCTAGGGCAAAGCGAGGACGCTTCGCCTACTACAGGCTTCCATGCGCTACGCTAAGGACTTGTTATCCCCCCAAAAACAGGCAACCGCTTGGTCAAAAAGATGGTCGACCAAGCGGTTGTGCTGTGCTTAGAGAATTTCTGTTATATGCTTACAAATTCTTCAAGAACTCGATTTCGATTATCTTGATGGCGTTTTTGCCGCCAGCGGATATCTTGTCGTCGTTGCGGGAGTCAAGCTCACGCACGGCGCCGAAGGCATCTTTGGTGGTGCTTGCGCCAAGACTGCGTATCGTGTAGGTGCGGCTCTTGGGAGCGTTCTTCAAAGGAATGTGGATGAAACTCAACGATTTTGGAGTCCAGCCTTCCCACACTTTCACGTCGCCGGCATAGACTGCGATGGGATAGGTGGTAGCCCTAAAGCCCTTCATCTTAACGCAGATGTCGTCTATCTGAGTGTCCTCCGTAAGCGTGTAGGTTATCCATGCCTCGCTGAGTTTGTTGCTGCTCTCCCAAGACGTGTTCTCATAGGTGTCGAAACTGAGCTTCGGGTCGTTGCCACTGCCACACACTGCAGAGTCGATAGGCACTTCCCTGCGCCACTGTTTGAACGAAGGAGTTGACGGAGTTTCGCCTCTGTCGAGCACAGGTTTAAGTCCGTCGGAAGGCAGATAGGCAGTAAGGCCGTCCTTAACGTCCACCGGTTTGGTGCTGAGCGTCAGCTTAGCTTCGGGCAGTCCGGCAGCTTTGGCAGTAAGAGTGACCGTTCCGGCCTTGGCCAACGAGCGGAGCATGACGCGGTTGACACCACATTCCACAGGCAGAGTGTCGCACAACACGTGGTTGTCCTTGCCCTTGGCCACGCCACCGCGCCATTCAGCAAGGCCTTTGAGGTCGAACTTCACGAGACGATTGTCCAACGGACAGCGGCGACCTTTGGCGTCTACCACCTCCACCTGCACCAGTGCGAGGTCATTTCCGTCGGCTTTCCATCCCGTAGGATTCTCTATCGCAGTGAGTTTCAGCGCAGCCGGTTCGCCCGCAGTGGCCAGTTCGTAGCGCGACTCCTCCCTACCCTGCTTGTCCAGTCCGATGGCTGTGAGAGTAGCGTCGGTGTATTTCACATTATTATATATACTGAGGAAACGGTATTTCCTTTCCGTTGGAGCGATGCGTTTGCCGCCCTGCACGAGCACAGTGCTATCACTTGTGGACACGACATACACGGTGGGAATGGTTTCACCCTGCTTATAGTTCCAGTGACCCACGATGTAAGTGTGCGGTTTGAGGTCGTCTACCCAACCGTCCCACATCACCTGATGAGCATAGAAAGCATCCTTGGGCACACGCATCGGGTCGACAACACCGCTCACACGATAGTTGTCGGCAGAACGACCGTGGGTCTGAGTGTCGCTGAACACAATCTTCGTACCGCCGGAGTTCACCTTAGTACCGCTTCCGGGGCGCTCCAACCAGTAGTCATACCAGCGTTCAACAAGTTCACGGACAAACTCGTCGTTGTTATGGTTGTATGACGGAGCAGGTGCATCCCTGTACAGCGGACCGTCACCCTCCTTGTGGAAAGGATAGCTCCATGAGTTCCAATACCAGCGGAGAGCCTCGTCGCGGCAGTATTCCATCATGAACATCGGTTTGTCCTCGCTCTTGTTGACATAGAGCATCTCGCCTCCGTATTCAGCTTCCGGCCTGTCGAGCATCTCGCGAGAACCGATTGCACGCCATCCGTTAGGGTCATACATGTTGCGTATGGCCTTCATCTCGACCATGTGTTCACCACTAATCTTCTGATTGCCGCACTCATAGAACACCACACTGGGGTTGTTGCGGTTGTAGATGATGGCGTCGCGCATCACCTCCTTGCGCTGTTCCCAACGCCGTCCGGTCACATCGGCCTCAGCATCGCCTGCAGGCATGGCCTGGATGAGTCCCACACGGTCGCACGACTCAACATCCTGCTTCCAAGGAGTGACGTGCATCCATCTCACAACATTGCCACCGCTCTTCACAACCAAGTCGTTGGAGTAGTCGCTGAGCCACGCCGGCACCGACATGCCCACTCCCGGCCACTCGTTGCTGGAGCGCTGGGCATAGCCGTGCATCATTATCACGCGGTCGTTGAGATAGATCATACCGTTTTTGAACTCCGTTTTGCGGAAACCGGTGGTAGTGGTGACAACATCGTCGCCCACGGTTGTCTTCACATTATAAAGATAACCGTAGCCCCACGACCAGAAGTGCAGATTGTAGGCACGTCCCTCGGCCTTGAGAATGGCTGTGCTGTGGGCAGGAATGGTGACCTCCTTGCCACTGAAACCGCACAGTTCGCCGCCGTCAAGCTCGTTGACCGCCACCTGCAAACGGCGCGTAACAGGCTGGTCGGTCTCGTTTTTCACCTCGCTCTCCACACAGATTGTGGCCTGATGGTTGGCTATATCGAAGTCTTTGGGATAGACGTATACACCCGTAGTCTTCAGGTTGCTATAAAGAGGAAGGGTCTGATAGACATCGCCCATGACGTGAAGCTTGACGTTTTTGGGCAGTCCGCCGTAGTTGGCGTTGAAGTTTTTGTTGTTCCACTGGAACGTTGAGTTGGTCTCCTTCTCGTGGTAGTTCCAACTGTTGTCGGTGCGCACCTCTATCTGGTTGGTGCCTTTCTTGAGGTAAGGCGTGAGGTCGAAACCGAAAGCCATGATGCCGTTTTCGCACAGCCCCACGTTTTTGCCGTTGACAAAGACCTCGGCACTCTGTCTGGCACCCTCAAACTCGATGAACACCCGTTTGCCTTCAGCACTCTTAGGCAGTCGGAACGACTTGCGATACCATATCACAGAGTCGCTCATTTCAGCTATCGGCACTTTGAAAGCCTCGTCCTCGTTCCATGCGTGCGGCAGGGTCACGGCGGTCTTGTGCTTGTCTATGCGCCAGTTGGAGTTGAAGTTGTAGGTGTCTCTTGCCGTCGAATTGACCGCAAAGGCCAGTCCGCCGACGATTAGTAGTTGCTTAAAAATAGTTCCCATATCTTTTGGTGGTCTTTTAGTTCAGCGCAAAGTTACGCCGCATGACCACAAAAGATATGGGAATATTGTTCATTAATCAGTAAAAACGTTCAGCTTTTACTTCTTTATCACCTTTTGCGTGAATGTCTTTTCAGCCGATTTCACAGTCAACAAGTACACTCCGTCAGCCAGACGACCGAGTCCGCTAATGGTGTGGCTGCCGTGGATGCCGCCATTGAGGCTGCGTCCCATCACCTGAGCACCGGCTGCGTTGTAGAGAGCCACGCTCACCTTGCCGCCGTTGGTCTTATCGGAGTTGAGGTTGAGCACGATGCGGTCGCTTATCACGTTGGTCTGCAGTTTCACCCATTCAGCATCGTTGCTTGTAACAGCGTCTATCGCAGCGGGATCAACACAGGTGATGAGCACGGTGTCGTTGCGTATGGATTCGTCAACGGTGTTCTTACCACTCTTTATTATAATCTTATAGGTGCCAGCCACAGACGGTTTGCCCTCAAGAGTGAACGTCGGGTTGGTTGCTGCAAGACCTGCGTACCACTTGAAGCCATCCATCACCTTGCCCGAAGTAACTGTTCCGTCGGGAGCGATGGACTGAAGGATTGAAGGACGGGCACAGTTCTTATACTTATACTCAAGCTTCTGTATGCTGTCGCCGAGCGATACGGTCTGCACGAAGTCGCCACCCTGAATCTTCACATACTGGGTCTTGAACAGGTCGGGCAGGTAGTAGCCGAGGTGAGGCGGCTGATTGTAAGCCACGTTCTGCCAAGCCACGCCCATACGATAGACAGGATCGTGCATCAGAGTGGGCACACGGAAGCTCGACTCCACGTTGGTTGTGAACACGTTGAGGTGGGCAGAGTCGCTGCTGTCCCACAGTATCAGTTCCTCGCGCCAGTCGCCAAGGATGTCGGCCAAGAGGTTGGGAGACTTCTTGGTGCTGTTGCAGGTGTTAGAATGGTTGATGTCGTAGAAGTTCTTGCCGCTTATGGGATACACGCGTGTGCCACCTGAGGCACTCCACTTGTCCATTGTGCTGCCGTCGAGTATCTCGTCGAGCAAGTCGCCGTCCCAGTAGGCGCGGAAGTTCACCGAAGTCTGCTTGGTAGAAACCTGGTCGCCGGTGGTTGCGCTGCGTATAGAGCGGTCGGAAGACGACCAGAACTCGAAGCCACGGTTGTCGATAGAAACGTCAGCCGACAGTCCGCGACCGTTGTCTCCGTCGCTTGTGGCACTGTGGAGAATCTCTCCTGTAAGTGCATCGTGTACATCCCATCCGTAGGGACTCTCCTCATGCACCTCAAACACCTCCAGTCCGGGACGGTCGGGTATGAGGTCGCTCAGGTGCATTGCGTCGCCATGACCGTAGCCTGTGGCGTAGAGCAGCTTGCCGTCGTTGTCCACAGCAGAGGAACCATAGACAATCTCGTCGCAACCGTCGCCGTCAACATCTGCTACAGACAGGTTGTGGTTGCCGTTGGCATAGAGAGTGTTACTGCCCGAACCGCGTGTAGCTTTCTTAGGCGTGATGGTCTGAGTGTAGCCGTCGGCATCGGTCAGCGTATAGGAGGTCTTCGACTTGGCTGCGTGGAACCATTTTGTCTTCAGTTCCTTGCCATCGAAGTCCACAGCCCACATGAAAGCGTAGGTATAATAGCCGCGCGACATCACCGCACTCGGCTTTTTGTCATGCCCGTCGAGATATGCCACACAGGCAAGATAGCGTTCGCCGCGGTTGCCATACTCCTTGTCGGTCTTGCCGCTGCGGTCGTCCCAGTTGGCAGTCCACGTCGGAGCACCGCCGTAGCCCATGGCACGGTTAGGATTGTAGAACACTGTGTGTATGGCCTTTCCGGTTTCGCCGTTGAACACGGTCAGATACTCCTGGCCACCCTTGATCTTGCCGCTCGAATTGCGCCAGTCCTGGGTGTTCGACACAGTCTTTATCGTCTCGTCGGTGGCAGCTTCGCTCACATAGTTGCCCTGTCCGTCCAGCGAACCCGGTGCTGTCTTGCAGATGAGTTCGGCCTTGCCGTCGCCGTCAAAGTCGTAGACGAGGAATTGGGTGTAGTGTGCTCCTGCACGGATGTTCTTGCCAAGGTCTATGCGCCACAGCTTTGTGCCGTCCAACTTGTAGCAGTCCAGATACACATTGCCCGTGTAGCCGCTCTGGGAGTTGTCCTTGGAGTTAGACGGGTCCCACTTCAGGATTATTTCGTATTCACCGTCGCCGTCCACATCGCCCACACTACAGTCGTTGGGAGTATAGTTGTAAGCCTCATTGGCAGGAGTGGTTCCTCCGGCGGGCTTGTCGAGAGGTATCTGCATGCACAGACTGCCCCACCGCACAACGGCTGCCGTGGTGTCAACGGCCTCACCGTCCTGCTTGGTCACAATCTGGTACTGGCTCGATGCATTACCGTAATTGTCCACATAGTTTGTTTTCTTATCCAGGTTTTTAGCTACCGTGGTTCCGTCGCGCAACACATCAAACGTAGTGTTGTCATCGTCAGTTCCCAACAGCCTCCAACTAAGGAAATTGCTGTTGCCTCCTTTTTGCGACGGCACCACTACCAAGCCGCGATTGAGGCGTTCAGGCCATGTGGAGACTGTGGTTTGGGCGCACAAGGAGCCTAATCCCAAGGTCAGCATGGCTACAGATGTGTAGATTTTTGACTTGTTCATAAATTGGTTAGTTGTTAGTATATCGGTGCAAAGTTAACGATTTTTAGAAACAAACGAGTGCGTATTACAAAGAAATTAGAGCGATTTAAGGTGTTAATGTAACTACTTGACTATCAGCACTTGTACAGACAGTCTCAAAAAGTGGGCCGTTTACGACTCGTAAGTGGCCCAGTTACGGGTCGTAAATGGGCCACTTACGAGTGCTAACTGGCCCAGTTACGATGCGTAATTGGCGCAGTTGTGTTTTCCAACTCGCCGAGATGACGTTCGAATCTTGGCCGAACACGATTTGTTTCGATATGTTTTGTTAGATTTTTTGGTCGGGGTTGGGGTTTGGAAATG
>CAVKVO010000088.1:0-9508 GCA_963659575.1 Prevotella sp. CAG:1031 | reverse complement strand
ACCTATTGAGTGAAATGCTCTCGCTGTGAAGTGAGGGCATTTTTTAATGCCCTTAGTAATGTTCAAAAAATAACTTGAGCAAGTTTGTTGAATATCCAATATCATGTTTTCTCGTCTGATTCACCCTGTCTTTTTGCCGTTTTTGTGACTTCTTTTCAGTCACATAGCTCGCTATGCTCCTTCAAAGAAGTCAGCAAAACCGCCTAAAAATACAGGGCAAACTTGCACAACTTATTCTTTTCACATTACTTACGCAAAGTAAAAGGTGCGGATTGCAAATGCTATCCGCACCTTTTAGTTTGCGTAAGTATTGTTGCTTATCGATGATTATTGTCCGCCAAGGCGTGAGAAGAATACGATTATGTCGTCCCAAGTCTTCATGTTTTCAGAACCGAGGAGGATGCTTGTGCCAAGGAAACCGGGCGTTGGCGTGGTGCTGATCATGTAGTCGCCGTAGAGTAGGGCACGGTTGTTGGTGTGAGTGATGCGGTTGAACGCTGGCGCACTAAGATATTCTGTTGCCCAAGCCTGCGTCTTTTCGGGTAGAGTAGGGTCGTTGGTGGGTGCAGGAGCCACGATTTGCACGTCGTAATGCTCCAGCAGCAGCTCGTAAGCCTTGTGCATTGACGGCAAAGGTCGCCCGTCTGCTGCGGCAAGAGCGTCCATCGCGATGTAAACAATGGGACGTTCGCGCCCCTCTTGGCGGTCGTCAATCTGACGAATCAGCGGAATGAGGTAGTGCAGAGCCGTGTGGTCTATGAGCCGATGGCCTCCGTGGAAACGTATGGCGTTGGGATAATGCTCCAGAAACAGGTCGAACGTATGCACAACATCGTCTTCGTCGCCGAAAAGTCCCCAAACCCGTTTGCGCTCCTCGTCGGTTACGTTGGCGAAACACATGGCTGTAGTTTCCGCAAACTCCTTTACGAGACTCTTTGTCACGATGAATTCCTGTTCGCCGTCGCTCCTCGGATTCTGATAAACCATGCGCCCTATCATGTTGCGCTTCAGCATTGTGTCGCCCATCTGAAACGCCGGGTTCACGAGAATGCGGTCGTAGCCGGAAAGCATCTCGGTCATCATGCCGCCAGCTGATGAACCTATGATTAGGTCCGGATGGTTTTCCTCGCAAAGCTTGCGCAATAGCTGCATGGCTTCAGCCGGATGGAGCGGCAAGTCTTGGGCAATAATGTCGGCCTGCGGCATGAGAGACCGCAGCAATTCCACCGTTCCCGACTGCGCCGATGAGGCGAAACCGTGAACATACAGTATCTTCTTTCCGGCCATCAGCTCGGGATATTCCTTGCGTTTGGGTGCGTCCATGATGATTGCTTTCCTATATTTATTAGTTGTGTTATTCGTTTACCTCTCCGCTCTGCACGTCTTCGCTTGCGGCGGAGACGCAATTTTCTTCGGCGGCTTTCGCCTTTTCGGCAGCCTTCCGGTCAGCTTCGAGTTCGTCTTTGAGGAACTTCGCCGTGTAGCCTTCGGTACATTCAGCCACCTCTTCGGGTGTTCCAGTGGCCATGACGCGGCCTCCGTCACGTCCACCTCCGGGACCCATGTCTATGATATGGTCAGCCAGGCGTATCACATCGAGGTTGTGTTCAATGACGATGACCGTGTTGCCGCGGTCAACGAGCTTTTGCAGCACACCCATCAGTATGCGTATGTCCTCGAAATGCAGTCCCGTGGTGGGTTCGTCGAGTATGTATATCGTCTTTCCCGTGTCCTTTTTGCTCAGTTCCGAGGCCAACTTCACACGCTGGCTCTCACCTCCTGAAAGCGTTGTCGACGGCTGTCCGAGTTTGATATAGCCCAATCCAACGTCCTGAATGGTCTTTATTTTGCGCAGAATGTCGGGCACGTTTTCAAAAAACTCCACCGCCTGATTGATGGTCATGTCGAGCACATCGGCGATGCTCTTGCCCTTGTAGCGCACCTCAAGCGTCTCCCGGTTGTAGCGTTTGCCGTGACACACCTCGCAAGGCACGAGCACATCGGGCAGGAAGTTCATCTCAATGGTCTTGTAACCGTTGCCACCGCACGCCTCGCAGCGTCCGCCTTTTACATTAAAGGAGAAGCGTCCCGGCTTGTAACCGCGTATCTTGGCCTCCGGCAAACCCACGAACAGCGAGCGTATGTCGCTGAACACGCCGGTGTATGTGGCAGGGTTAGACCTCGGAGTACGTCCCAACGGCGACTGGTCTACGCACACTACCTTGTCGGCGAAGTCCAGTCCCTCGATGCTGTCGTATGCCATAGGCTTCTTCAGCGAGCGATAGAAGTGGTGGCTGAGTATGGGTTGCAACGTTTCGTTGACCAATGTGGACTTGCCGGAACCGCTCACACCCGTGACAACCGTGAGAGTGCCGAGCGGAAAGCTCACATCCACGTTCTTCAGGTTGTTGCCCTTTGCCCCGCGGATGGTTATACAGTGGCCGTTACCCTTGCGTCGCTCGGTCGGAGTGGCTATGCGCCGCTCACCACTCAAGTATTGCGCCGTGAGCGTGTGGCGGTTCATCATCTCCGCAGGCGTGCCTTCAAACACCACTTCGCCACCTTTGCGTCCCGCCATAGGCCCTATGTCCACTATATAGTCGGCGGCGAGCATCATGTCCTTGTCGTGTTCCACCACGATAACGGTGTTGCCCATGTCGCGAAGTTCCTTGAGCGAGTCGATAAGTCGGCCGTTGTCGCGCTGATGCAGACCGATACTCGGTTCGTCAAGTATGTAGAGCACGTTCACAAGCCTTGATCCAATCTGCGTGGCGAGCCTTATGCGCTGACTCTCTCCGCCAGATAGTGTGGCCGACGTGCGGTTGAGCGACAGATAGTCCAGTCCCACGCCGAGCAGGAAGTCCAGTCGTGTGCGTATCTCCTTGAGAATCTCTTCGGCAATCCGCGCCTGTTGCTTGTCCAGATGCTCCTCCACACCGTTGAGCCATTGCCTTAGTTCGGCTATGTCCATTGCCGACAGTTCGGCGATGTTCTTGTCCCAGATGCGGTAGGACAGAGCTTCGCGGTTGAGCCGCTGACCGTGACACTCCGGACACTCGCATACGGCGAGAAACTGGTCGGCCCATTTGCGCCCAGTGGCGGTGTCGTCGTTTTCGAGCACGCTCTGCAAATACTTCACCACACCGTCGAACGCCACGAAATAGTCGCTCGACGTGTGGACAACATCCTTGCTGATGCGCACCTTGTCCAGCGTTCCGTTGAGAATCTCGTTGAGAGCCTCGTCGGGAATGTCCGCTGCCTTGGTGCTGATGGTGCAATCGTACTTCTGTAGTATGGCGTCTATCTGCCAGAATATTAGTTGGTTCTTGTATTTGCCTAAAGGAACTATTGCACCATCCTTTATGCTTATGTTGCGGTCGGGCATGACCTTGTTGAGGTCAATCTCGTTGATATATCCCAAACCCTTGCATCTTGGACAAGCGCCTTGCGGCGAATTGAACGAGAAATTGTTAGGTGCGGGGTCGCTGTATGACATACCAGTGGTGGGACACATCAACCGTTTGGAGAAATGCTTGGCCTCGTTGGTGTCGGCGTCGAGCACCATCAGCAGTCCGTCGCCCTGTCTCATGGCCACGCCAACGCTCTTTCGCAACCGCTCGTCGTCCTTCGGCTTCACCACAAGTTTGTCTATCACCACCTCTATATTATGGTTCTTGTAGCGGTCAACCTTCATGCCGCGCTCTATCTCCTTCACCTCTCCGTCAACGCGCACATACAGATAGCCCTTGCGCCTCATGCTCTCAAACAGTTCGCGGTAGTGGCCTTTGCGGCTTCTCACGAGCGGAGCCAGCAGCATGATCTTGCATCCGGCATAGCTCTCCATGATCATTTCGAGCACTTTCTCTTCGGTATATTTCACCATCTCCTCGCCTGTGGCATAGCTGTAAGCCTTGCCGGCGCGGGCGAAGAGCAGGCGCAGATAGTCGTACACCTCGGTTGTGGTGCCCACGGTGGAGCGAGGATTCTTGTTGGTGGTCTTTTGCTCGATGCTGATTACTGGACTCAAACCCGTAATCTTGTCAACATCAGGTCGTTCAAGACCGCCGAGAAAGTTTCGGGCATAGGCAGAGAACGTCTCTATGTAGCGCCTTTGTCCCTCGGCGAATATGGTGTCGAATGCCAGTGACGACTTTCCCGAACCGGAAAGTCCCGTTATCACGGTCAGACTGTTGCGGGGAATCTCCACGTCGATGTTCTTCAGGTTGTGCACCCTGGCTCCCCATACGTTTATCTTCCCGTCTTCTCTTTCGGTTTCCATGTGATTGCTGTTCTGCGCAGTGAGAAAAAAGATTGGATTGTGCAGACTTAGTTAGAGGTGCTGCTGCCCTCGGTGTAGTCTCTCAGGAGGTTTACGTCGCGCTTGATGTTATACTCCACACCGTCGGCACCCTTGGCCTTCACCAGTACGAAGTATACTCCCGGTTTCACGGGCGAACCGTGGAACGTGCCGTCCCAACCGCCGTCTATGTTGGTCCACTCATAGAGTTTCTGTCCCCAGCGGTTGAATATGTAGGCGTGAAATTCGGTGATGCTCTTGTGGTTGTCCTTGGCTTTGTAGATGTCGTTTATGCCGTCGCCGTTGGGCGAGAATGCGTTGGGCATCTCCAGCAGACTTGCGCTAATGGTCACCGTAATTGTTGCCACAAGGTCGGGGTCGGTCTCGCTGTCGTAAGAGACATACAGAGCCACGTTGGTGGTGCCCGATTGCAGAAACTCGTAGGTGGTTTCCTCCTCGTGCCTAACGATGTAAGGCGTTGTGGCATCGGCCTTTGTGAATCTCCACTCATACGTTGGTTTCACATCCCCGAGCATTGACGGGTTGGCTTTGAACGTGACAGTGAGCGGAGCCTGCGCGTCGGTGATGGCATCCGTGGTTTCCAGAGCTTCGCCGTCAACGGTGTAGTATGCCGTAGGGTTGAAGTCGGCTCTCGCAACCGCGGGGATGAGGGCGAGCAAAGCCCACAACGCCAATATTTTTATCCTAACTGTTTGTGTCATAGTTAGCGCAAAATTACGTAATAAAGTTGAGTTATCACAATCTTGTCCGCCACATTTTTGGAAAAAGCCTCGGGCGCTGTTTTGATGAGGCTGTGTCGGTTGGATATGCTAACTATGCCACTTGCTCCTCGTAAGTGGCCCACTTAGCTATCGTAAATGGCCCACTTACGACCCGTAAACGGCCCACTTTTGAGGCGTAAATGGGCCACTTTTGAAACCTATTGGTTGTCAATGGGTTACAAAGGCGGTTTTTTAGGGTTGAGAAATGCTGATGAGAAGAGGGAAATGCATGAGGAAAACTTGGTCTGGCTGGCGTCTTCGCCGAGCCTTTTAACTAAGGATGCCCAAGGGATAGGAGGTACGCCGCCCTCGGCGTATCATTCGTGCTAACGTGGCATATCATCTCTTTCGCTCTGTGAGCGATTGGTACGCCGAGGGCGGCGTACCTCCTACGACTGCGCTTAGCTCGTAGTCAAGGGGTCGGCGAGGACGCCAACCCTCCTGCCTTGTACCCCTTTTATCTCGTTTTCGCCCAAACATTCGGCATAATGTTATGTTTATCCGCAAATTATTGGTACTTTTGTAGGTCAAATACACAAAAACGAAAAACAAATGAAACTACTTTTCAGGAGTCTTGTGCTGACTGTTGTCCTCGTGTTTGCCGCGGACATGGCTATGGCGCAGACCACAAAGTGGCGCGAGATACACAAGGTGAAGCGCAAGGAGACGGTGTTCGGGATAGCCAAAGACAACGGGCTGACCATCGAAGAACTGCTCAACGCCAACCCGGAGATGAAGCAGCCGGGATATGAACTGAAGAAAGGTGACTTCATCTTCATTCCTTATCCCTCGTCAACTCCTGCCAAGACGCAGACCACGGTTCAGACCAAGGCTCAAACCAAGGTGGTGGACTCCAAGTCGAAGGCCATCAGGGTAGGGGTGATGCTGCCGCTGCACAACGAAAACGGCGACGGCACGCGCATGACGGAATACTATCGCGGTGTGCTTATGGCGTGCGACAGTCTGCGCTGCAACGGCATTTCGGTTGACGTTCACGCATGGAACGTGGCCGAAAACGCTGACATCAACAAGACTCTCCGCGACAACGCCGCCGCACAGTGCGACGTGATAATAGGTCCGCTCTATTCCACACAGGTGAAAGCCTTGTCGGACTTTTCGCGCAAGCATGGCATAAAGGTGCTCATTCCGTTCTCCATCAACGCTCCGGAACTGCAGTCCAACCCCAATTTGTTTCAGGTTTATCAGAGTCCAACCGACTTCAACGAAAGTGTGATAAGCCGTTTTCTCGACAAGTTTGCCGGCTATCACACCGTGTTCATAGACTGCAACGACACCACAAGTCGCAAGGGCATTTTTACTTTTGGCCTGCGCCGACGCATGGAAACCATGGGACGCAGCCACTCAATCACCAATCTGAAGTCGAGCGATGCCTACTTCTCAAAGGCGTTCAGCAGAGTGATGCCCAATGTGGTGATACTCAACACCGGTCGTTCGCCTGAGTTGAACGTGGCTTTCGCCAAACTCAACAACCTCACGATGAACGATTCCAAGGTGTCGGTGTCCATGTTCGGCTATACGGAGTGGATGATGTACACCAAGTACAACCTCGACAACTACTACAAGTACAACGTATTCATCCCGGCGGCGTTCTACACCAATCCGCTTTCGGCCAAGACGGCACGCATAGAGCAGAAGTACCGTTGGAACTTCCATGCCGACATGCTTCAGGCTCTGCCTCGGTTCGCCATCACAGGTTTTGACCAGGCCTACTACTTCATCAAGGGACTGAGCATGTATGGCAGCAAGTTTACGGGTGCTGCCGGCGTTGTGGGCTACACCCCGATACAGACTCCGTTGCGCTTCGTGCGCGTTGGCGACAACGGTGGCTACCGCAACAACAGCATGCTGATGGTTCACTACACGCCGGGACACAAGATAGAGACTCTATATTATTAAGGTATGGGACGCTTTCACACACTTGCGTGCGCCGTTGTGGTGCTTCTTCTTTCAATACCCGTGTGCGTCAAGGCACAGGTGGGCGAATACCGCAACGGACTCAGTCTGGGAGTAAACGGCGGCTACATACTCAGCTCCGTTGGTTTCAACCCCGAGATTCCCCAGAAGTCGTATGGCGGCTTCACAGGCGGCTTCACCGTGCGCTACACTTGCGAGAAATACTTCAAGAGCATCTGCGCTCTCGTGGCGGAAGTGAACCTCGCTCAGGTGGGATGGCGCGAAGACATACTCACGGCTGACGACAAACCGGTGATGAACTCATTCACGGGTCTGCCCGAAGAGTATGAACGAAGGTTGACCTACGTGCAGATACCCATGTTCGCGCGCCTCGGTTGGGGACGCGAGCGCAAGGGCTTGCAGTTCTTCTTCCAGGCAGGTCCGCAGATAGGATTCTTCCTTGGCGACAAGAGCAAGTCAAACTTCGACTACTCGCAGCGCAACGTGGCCGACCGTATCGGTGCGCAGCAGGACGCCACACAGGACTCTCTCAACATCCAAAACAAGTTTGACTATGGTATAGCAGCCGGTCTGGGACTCGAATATTCGCATCCCAAGATTGGCCACATCATGCTCGAAGGACGCTACTACTACGGTCTTGGCGACATCTTCGACAACTCCAAGCGCGACTACTTTGGCCGCAGCAACCTCGGAAACATCGTCATAAAACTCACATATCTTATGGATGTGTTCAAAACGAATAACCCTAAAATAAAATAATCTTATGTTTGAAGGACAACCGAAAGGTCTTTACGCGTTGGCTCTGGCCAACACCGGCGAGCGCTTTGGCTACTACACCATGCTCGCCATCTTCACTCTGTTCATGCAGGCTAAGTTCGGATGGACTGAGTCGCACGCCGGACAGGTGTATGCCATCTTCTTGGCTGTGGTTTACTTTGCGCCCCTCTTCGGCGGAATGATAGCCGACAAGATTGGCTATGGCAAGTGTGTCACCATCGGCATGGTCACCATGTTCCTCGGCTACCTTGGTTTGGCCATACCAACAGAGGCCAACGCCACTGGCGAGTATGCCATGTATGCCGGTTTGGCCTGCGTGTCGCTGGGCACAGGACTGTTCAAGGGCAATCTGCAGGTGCTTGTGGGCAATCTCTACGACGACCCCAAGTATGCCGAAAGGCGCATCGACGCATTCAGCCTGTTCTATATGGCCATCAACATCGGTGCCATGTTTGCCCCGTCAATGGCCAAGTGGATCACCAATGTGTATCTGGGACAATACGGAATGGTGTATGACGCATCCAATTTCAGTCCGGAGTATCTGAAGGTTCTCTACGGAGCCTATGGTCTGTGCTTCGGTGTGGCCTGTGTTTCTTTGGTCGTTTCTGCCATCATCTACTTCGCTTGCCGCAGTTGGTTCAAGTATGCCGACGTCACAGCCAAGCAGGCTAAGGAGCAGGATGTGGCCGTTGAGCAGTTGACTCCCAAACAGGAGAAGGACCGTATCGTGGCTCTCCTGTTGGTTTTCGCTGTGGTCATCTTCTTCTGGATGGCCTTCCACCAGAACGGTTCGGCACTGACTTTCTTCGCCAAGAAGTACACCAACCTCACCGTTTCCGGCGGCATGCGCATGTGGTTCAACATCTTCAGCTTGGCCCTCATCGCCTTGGCGGTGTACACAGGCTTCGGTGCGTTCCAGTCTAAGTTGGCCAAAAACCGCATGATATGCGGCGTTTCCACCGTGGTGTTGGTCGGCGTGGCCATCGCATTGTTCCTCGGTATGGACGATCCCACAATGGGTCAGCCCTCCGATTTTCAGCAGTTCAACCCCTTCTTCGTGGTGGCGTTGACCCCGTTCAGCATGCTCTTCTTCGGTTCGCTCACCAAGAAAGGCAAGGAAGTGAGTGCTCCTGCACGTATCGCTTGGGGTATGCTTGTGGCAGCAATCGGTTTCGGAGTAATCACATTGGCCTCAACTGGTTTGATTTCACCTATGGATTTGGGCGACAAGACCCAGAGCATCCTTTCACCGGGTTGGCTCATTTCCACCTATTTTACCTTGACTTTGGCCGAGCTTCTGCTCTCTCCTATGGGCATCGCCTTTGTGTCTAAGGTGGCTCCTCCCAAGTTCAAGGGCTTGATGATGGGCGGCTGGTTTGTTGCAACAGCCATCGGCAACTACCTTAGCTCCATCCCCTCAATGCTTTGGAACAAGATTCCGTTGATGTACAACTGGGGCATCCTGATTGCTCTCTGCCTCGTCAGTGCCATCGTAATGTTCGCTTTGCTCAAGAGACTGAAGCAAATGACGGAATAATCCGACGTATAAACACTAAGAAAAAAACGTTTTCGAGCTGCGGCATTTGCTCTTTGCAAGTGTCGCAGCTTGCTGTTGTTACACCTGAAACTTTGCGGTATGGCAAACTACCTCCTTGTTTCCCCATCGCTCAATTTTGGTGGTATCAGAATGAAATCGTAACTTTGTGCAGAAACTTAA
>CAVKVO010000087.1:0-9520 GCA_963659575.1 Prevotella sp. CAG:1031 | reverse complement strand
CCCTGACACACTGACAATGCCTTTCTGCTTAATAGCCACCGCATTAGCCTTTACGAAGGCAACACGATGTCCGCAAACAATGCGCCTGAGCGTACCGACCTCTCTACGAAAGTTGTCAGGTTTCCAATAGAAAGTTGGCAACTTTCCAACAGGATTTAGGCAACTTTCCATGAGAAATTAGGCAACTTTCTCATAGAAATCAGACAACCTTATATAAGGAATTATGCAAGTTTCTAATTGTAAGCAATCACAAGTCGAACAGGCAATGCAATCGAAAAGTAAGCAAAGTGGCCTTCCTGCAACGCCTCAAGCATCATAAGAATGTTGAGATTATTGCAGAAAGGCCACTTCTAATTCATTGTTCCGTATTTTGCTTTTGCATTAATGCAATGCTGCCAATGCTTTCTTGATTCTGGACATGGCCTCCTTGATGTTGTCCTCGCTTGTAGCGTAGCTCATGCGGAAGCACTCGCCATCGCCAAAGGCATCACCACCGACGGTAGCCACGTGAGCCTTTTCGAGCAGATACATCGCGAAGTCAGACGAGTTGGCCACTACCCTTTCGCCGTCAGTCTTTCCGAAGAACGAGCTGCACTTGGGGAAGAGATAGAAAGCGCCCTGCGGCACATTCACCTCAAGTCCCGGAATGTCCTTGGCGAGCGACACGATAAGGTCGCGACGACGCTCAAAAGCCTTGCGCATTTCCTCCACGCAGTCCTGCGACTCCACATAAGCAGCCACGGCAGCCATCTGGCTTACAGAGCAAGGACCACTTGTATACTGTCCCTGCAACTTGTTGCATCCTTTAGCAATCCACTCCGGAGCAGCGATGTAACCAATGCGCCATCCAGTCATGGCATAAGCCTTGGAAACACCATTCACCACGATGGTGCGCTCCTTCATTCCGTCGAACTGCGCGATGCTTTCGTGCTTGCCTACATAGTTGATGTGTTCATAAATCTCATCAGCCAGAACGAACACGTCGTCGTGACGCTTTATAACTTCAGCCAATCCGCGAAGTTCCTCCTTAGTATATACACTTCCTGTCGGATTGCTTGGTGAGCACAGTATCAGCAGCTTTGTCTTGGGAGTGATTGCAGCCTCAAGCTGTTCCGGTGTCATCTTGAAGTTCTGGGCGAAACCAGCCTCAACAATCACAGGTACACCGCCAGCCAGTTTGGCCATCTGCGGATAAGAAACCCAGTACGGAGCAGGTACAATCACCTCGTCGCCACTGTTCACAAGAGCCATAATGGTGTTGCAAACGCTCTGCTTAGCACCGTTGGACACTACTATTTCGTTCACTCCATAGTCGAGACCGTTCTCACGCTTCAGCTTTTCGGATATGGCTTTGCGCAAATCAGCATAGCCAGTCACTGGCGAATACCTTGAATAGTTATCGTCGATAGCCTTCTTGCCAGCTTCCTTTATGTGGTCGGGAGTATTGAAGTCAGGTTCACCAACGCTCATGTTGATTACATCCAGTCCCTGTGCTTTCATCTCAGAACTCTTTTGCGACATGGCCAAAGTGGCCGACGGCGCAAGCCTTTGCAGACGGTTTGATAATTGTGCCATAGTATTTCTGTTGTTTTTCTTTTTGTTCTAATATATATATGTACGCTCTCCTTTACAGTGGCGAAAGCTACGTTTTCCGTTATCCTTTCTACTTGAGATGCAGAAGATGTCCCATACGGTCTTTCTTCGTCTTCAGATATTTGTAGTCATACTCGTTGGGAGTTATCTCTATCGGAACGTTCTCCACAATCTCCAGACCATAAGCCTCCAGTCCAACGCGCTTCGTGGGATTGTTGGTGAGCAGCCTCATCTTGTGCACACCGAGTTGGCGCAGTATCTGCGCACCGCATCCGTAGTCGCGCTCATCCGGTTTGAAACCGAGATGGACGTTTGCGTCAACAGTGTCGTAGCCCTCTTCCTGCAACTTGTAGGCGGCAATCTTGTTCATCAAGCCTATGCCGCGTCCTTCCTGTTGCATATATACGAGTACACCCTTACCTTCCTTGTCAATCATCTCCATTGCCTTGTGCAACTGTTCTCCACAGTCGCAGCGGCAACTGCCGAGGATGTCGCCAGTGGCGCACGAGGAGTGAACCCTCACAAGGATTGGTTCGTTGTCCTCCCACTCGCCCTTTACCAGTGCGAAGTGCTCCAGACCGTTGCTTGTCTGTCTGAAAGGAATGAGTTTGAAGTGGCCGTATTTGGTGGGCATATCCACCTTATCACCCATCTCCACCGATGTTTCCTTCTTCAAACGGTAAGCTATGAGGTCCTTTATGGTGATGATTTTGAGTCCGAACTTCTTGGCAAACACCGTCAAGTCGGGCATACGAGCCATCGTGCCGTCCTCGTTCATTATCTCCATGAGCGCACCAGCGGGATACATACCAGCCAACTTGCACAAGTCTACGGCAGCCTCCGTGTGACCCGAACGCCTAAGCACACCGTTGTCCTGGGCATACAGCGGATTGATATGACCCGGACGACCAAACGTCTGCGGCGTTGAAGTCGGGTCAGCCAATGCCTTTATGGTAGCGGCACGGTCGGAAGCCGACACACCAGTGGTGCATCCCTCCAACTTGTCTATGGTGATGGTGAACGGAGTGCCGAGCATCGAAGTGTTGTCAACCACCTGATGCGGCAAGTCCAGTTCCTTGCATCTGTCTATCGTCAACGGCGCACACAGCACACCGCGTGCGTTCTTCAGCATGAAATTCACCTTTTCAGGCGTTATCTTCTCTGCAGCAATGATAAGGTCGCCCTCGTTTTCGCGGTCCTCATCGTCAACCACTATCACAAATTCGCCGGCCTTGAAGTCCTCAAGAGCCTCATCTATTGTGCTAAGTCTGAAATCATCCATATGTGTTTATATATATAATATAAGGTGTTAATGGAGTCCTTGTATCGTTTCTATGCGTTTCACTATTCTCTCGTTTGTCTGCCTTATCGTCTTCAAGTCGCGCGACAGTCGCAACCGGAACCGCCACATGCGCAGATAGAAGAACAGTCCCAGCGGCAGCACCACACCCGTCACTATGTTCAGCGCACGCCTTCTGAAAGGCCGCGTGTGTGCGTGAGTGGCAATGATGGGATAGTTGTTCAGTTCCGCAAGCACTATACCGTCCTTGGAGTTGGACAAATCCTCTATCACGTTTTCCAGTTCCTCGTTTATCTCCCTTATGCGCTGGTCGTCACCCTGTCTGAAGAACACCTTTATCGGGTTTGGAGCCCTAAGCAGTCGGTGTTCCTCCGAATACTCAGCCACCTCTTCGGTTATCCGTCCGAGCGTCTGTGCGTCAGCAGCGTAGTCAGGGTCGTTTATTATGACCTCTTTCTTATATATGTGACGCTTGGTTCGTATTCCGAGTGCGCCAAACACTACACTGCGATACAGTTCGATGTTGAACACCCCCGAGTCCTTGTTGGCTTTATACGTGAAGAACGCAGCCACCGGCGCCAATACGGCTGTGGAAATCCATTTACCGAACCATACGGTCCAGTTGTCGTCGCGCGCCATCCTCATTCCGGAGTTCTCGAAGATATAGTATACAATGAACACCAGCACGGATATTATGACCGGCACACCGAGACCTCCCTTGCGGATTATCGCTCCAAGGGGCGCACCGATGAAGAAGAATATCAGGCACGAGAGCGACAGCGTTATCTTGTTGATAGCCTCTATCTCATGCGTGCGCTCCACACGCCAGAGACTCTTCGTGTAGTCGCCCTTCATCCCCAAGTCCGCAGCGTCCATCTCCACGTTGTTCAGCGCCGCCTTCACAGCGTTTTGCTTCATCTCGTTGGAAGTGCGGTCGAATATGGAGTCCACATTCACCAGTTCCGACGCAGCCTCCTTCACAGCTTTTACCGAATCCTTCTTGTCCAAGGTGGGACGGAAGTATGTTGTCCACTGCGCCTGTTGGTAGAACGAGCGCCCCACACTGTCGTTGAACGCACGTATGGAGTCGAGGTCGTGGTTTATCTTGCTCATGCTCTTCGACTGCGCACTGTTGGAAACGCCAGCCATGTCGGCCATGTTGAAACCACCGTCGAAGTCCAGGACAATCCGTTTCCGTGCGAATGTCTCGCGACGGTAAGGCACATTGGCACTTCCTGCCAAATCCTGCGACTGCATATTCTCAAACCATTCACCGCTATACAGCGTCAGCAGCAAGTGTTTCTTCTCGGCAGTGGACTGCATTGTGCCCGAATCCGCAAGGATTATGGCGGCATCCTCATAACTGCCGTTCATCTTGTATATCATTATCCCATACAGCTTGCCCGTTTCCAAATCTTTCTTTTGGACATACAGGTTGCAGTTGGGTATACCGTCGTAGAAGATTCCCTCCGGAATTTCCAGCTCAGGGTTTTTCTGTTTCATTGAGAGCAGCAGTTGTCCGAACTGCTTGTTCGACTCCGGCCCTATGACATTCTGGAAGTAGAACGAGCAACAAGCCACCACCGACACTATCACGATGAGCGAGCGCATGGCCTGCATCAGCGATATGCCGGCAGCCTTGATGGCTGTAAGCTCAGAACTTTCGCCGAGATTGCCGAACGTAATCAGTGACGACAGGAGAATGGCCAGAGGGAAAGCCTGGGGCATGAGCATTATGCCCATATACCAGAAGAACTGCGCGAGCACCTGCAACGACAATCCCTTGCCTATCAGCTCGTCGACATAGCGCCAGAGAAACTGCATCATCAGTACGAACTGGCAAATAAAGAATGTCCCGACGAACAGAAGTCCGAACTGCTTAGCTATGAATATATCTAATTTCTTGATACGGAACATTATTGTCGTTTTTGCCTTTTGCGCAATGTCAAGATGCAAAATTAATACAAAAAGGCAACAGTAAACAGGTTTGCCCTTTAGTTTTTTGTTTTTTTATGTTTCACAATTTCGCAGGCATCGTGCAACTGCCGCGGAAGCGAAGTCATTAAATGAATGTAGAGACTGGGAGAAAATTAAAAAGGGAATCTGCAAAAGCAAATTCCCTTTTTCTGTTGGGATACTCGGACTCGAACCAAGAATGACAGGACCAGAATCTGTAGTGTTACCATTACACCATATCCCAATAAGTTGCAACCGTATTCCTTTCGAATTGCGATGCAAAGGTAGTGACTATTCCCGTAACAACAAAATTTTCGGCATACTTTTTCTATAAAATTTCTATTGTAGCACGATTGACGACATATTTAGATCCAATCAACAGCCATTTTGCATCCAATCAAAGCTCATCCGACATTCGCTTACCAAACAATAAAAACGCGCAAGAGAAAACTCCTGCGCGCTATTATTCACTTTAAAATAATATAAACTATAACCTAGTGGAATAAACATTCCACATAACGTCTCACGACGTAATAACGTCTCTCGACGTAAAGAACATCGTTAGGTTCCCGTTCGATTGGCGTTCGATTAGTATTCGCCTCACGTCCGAAAGCTGTCCGAAATGTCGTCTTCCTTGTTTGGGAATTATTCTTTAGTTGCCTGCTGGTCGATAGCCTTTATCTTCTCGCGCACGAGGTTCATTTCGTCTTTAAGCCTCTGCACCTTGCGGTTCAGCTCCTCAACCAGACTGTTTCCCTTCTTGCTTGACGCACTGAGAAAACCGAGGTTGTTCTCGTAAGTCTGCACATCGTTTTTCAGAAGGTCATACTGACGCTGCAGTTTGCCTCTCTCGCTGTCCAGAGAACCGTCGCCATGACCTGCGGCGTTCTTTATGTGGTTCTTGAAGTCAGACAGTTTGCGGCGAGCTATCGTTATGTTCAGTTCGCTGTACAGCTGATCCAGCACAGCACGATAAGCCTCATACACCTTGTCCTTGTCCTTGAACGGCACGTGACCAACGGCATTATACTCCTCAACCAACTTGCGCACAGTTTCCTGTACGTTTTCGCCGCCTTCGGCAGCCACGGTTTTGAGTCGGTCGATTATCTCTCTCTTCTTCTCAAGGTTTGCCTTTTCCTCACTGCGCTGACCCGATGTGGCAGCGTTGCGAGCATCGAAGAACGCGTCGCAAGCAGCACGGAAGTCTGCCCACAACTGGTCGCCAAGCTTCTTCGGCACGAAACCTATCGTCTTCCACTCCTTTTGCAGAGCCATCAGCTTCTCCGAAGTAGACTTCCAGTCGGTACTATCTTTCAGAGCGTTGGCCTTTTCCACGAGAGCACGCTTCTTCTCGGCGTTAGACTTGAAAGCTTCCTTCTGCTCTTTGTAGAACTCAGCCTTGCTGGCGAAGAACTTGTCGCATGCAGCACGGAAACGTTCGAATATCTTGACGTTCATCTTCTGCGGAGCGAAGCCTATCTTCTTCCACTCGCTCTGAACCTCAACAATCTGCTTTGTGTGCTTCTCCCAGTCGCCGGAACCCTTGTTCTCCTCGCCTACGATAGCCTCAACCTTCTCGCAGAGTTCAGTTTTGCGCACGAGGTTTTCCTCTTCCTTGGCCTTTATACCCTCAAAGTGCTGCTGGTGACGCTTGTTTATCACCGTAGAAGCAGCCTTGAACCTTGCCCAGATCTCCTCGCGCTGCTCCTTACCCACGGGTCCGGTCTCGCGATATTCCTGGTGAAGCTTCTGCAACTGGTGGAATGCGCTTATCACGTCTTCCTCTTCAGCCAGCTTTTCGGCAGCCTCACAGAGTTGGGTCTTATGCTCCAGATTCTTCTTGAAGTCATATTCGCGTGCCTCACTGTTCAGTTTGAGCAGGTCGTAGAACTGTTCCGTATACAGCTGATAGCTGCGCCACAGTTCACTTGCCTTGGTTTGCGGCACGTTCTTTATCTCCTTCCACTGCTGTTGCAGAGTCTTGAACTCCTGGAACGACTTGTTGGCCTCCTCCGGAGAAGTGACCATAGCCTTAATCTTCTCTATTATGTCGAGCTTCTTCTTAAGGTTGGCCTCCTTTTCCTCCTCCTGTTCCTTAAACAGTTTGGCTCTCTTCTCCCTGACGATGCCCATTTCGGCCTTGAATGCCTCCTCGTCTTCGTCGGGTGTGAAAGTATATTCCTCAGGATTGCCGCCACCGTCGATGAATGCCTTCATCTGGGCTTCGCGCTCAGCCGTGTGCATTTTGTAGAAAGAAGTCTTGAGGTAGTCCACCTCGTTTTTGTCGGGAACTTCGTCGCTGTGGGCTATTTCCTTCACTCTTTCGAGTATCTCTTTCTTCGATGTATACACTTTTTGCTGCTCCAAGGATGGCTTTTCCTCGGTTTCCGCACCAGCCTCAGCCGGCGCTTCCGGTGTTTCCGCAGTGTTTGCTTCAGCGGACGCTTCGACTGCCTCGGAGGCCGTTTCGGTCTTTTCCTCCTGCGCTGCCGGAGTGTTTACAGCTGTTTCTTCCGTTTTGTTCAGCTCTTCAGCTGCACCCGTTTCGAGGTTTTTTTCTTGCGAGTCCATTATCTTAAGATTTTTGTTTGTGGTTCTTATCTAAAGGGTGGTTTTATATATTACCCATGAAAAATATTTGGCACAAACTTAATAAAAAATATTTTATTGACCTAAGCGCATTGCGATTTTTAGTCTTTTTTGCCGTCAAATAAGCCTTTTATGGCGGAATACCCACCAGAAAAGTCCCGATATGGCCACCGACAGCACCATGGCTATGGCAAACCCGTAGGGACTCGTCTCCATGCCGTTGACGAGGTTCATACCGAACAGGCTCGCAATGAGCGTAGGGAACATCATTATGATGGACACCGACGTGAGCGTTCGCATCACGGTGTTCATGTTGTTGTTGATGATGCTCGAATAGGTGTCCATGGTAGACTCAAGGATGTCCGAGTATATATTGGTGGTTTCCCTGGCCTGCGTCATCTCGATGTTGACATCTTCTATAAGGTCAGCGTCAAGTTCGTCTATCTGCAACTTGAACTTCAGTTTCGACAACAGCGTCTCGTTGCCACGGATTGACGTGATGAAATATGTGAGTGAATCCTGCAAACGGCTCAGTCCAATGAGCGACTCGTTGTTCACTTCGCGGTCAAGGTTGCGCTTAGCTTTCTCAATGAGGTTGTTTATCTGCTTCAGACGTTTCAGATACCACACCGCAGAGGAGAGGAACAGGCGGAAAATCATGTCCACATAGTCGGTGAATCCCTCGCCGCGCTTCTGCTGAAAACTCACGAAATCGATCATCATGTTGGTTTCGTAATAGCACACCGTGATGGTCACGTCGCGCTTGTGTATGATACCTAGCGGCACGGTGGTGTATGGCGTGCGCGAACGAATCTCCTTTACGTAGGGTATACGGAGGATTATGAGCATCCAACCGTCGTCGTACTCATATCGGGCACGCTCGTCGGTATCGCTGATGTCAGACAAAAAATAGTCGGGAATGTGAAACCTGTCTTCAAGGTCTTGGAGGTCTTCTTCCGTTGGGCACGTCACTTGCACCCAGCAATTGGGCTGCCACTCCTCCATAGTTTTCAGCCCACCGTTAGTGTTCCAGTATGTTCTCATTAGCCAAATCTCCAAAAAAGCGGCAGTGGGACCGGCCATTGAGAGCGTCCTCACCACCTACTGATTGAAACAATCCGCGTGATAATCGTCCATATTCTATTTATATGTTGCTGTTGTTTTTTGCGCTGCAAAGGTAGTGCTTTTTTGTTGTTAACGAGCGGTCTTTCCACTAAAGTTTTCACCCGCAAGCGTTTATTTTGCGCAAATGGAAAGGGAAACCGCTTGCGATAAGGAATATTGGTTAAGGAACAAATATTTCCCCTATGCTTTTGCTATTAAAACAAATATCATTACCTTTGTATTGCCAAACAATAACAAGCGATGAAATACAGTGAACTTGAAAGGAAACTCAGAAAAATCGGGTGCTACGACACAAAGAAACAAATGGCTGGACACCCAATCTGGCACAGCCCGAAGACAGGAAAAGACTTCAAGCTGAGCAACCACGGAGGAGAGGAAGTTGCCACTGGCACGCTTAGGGCAATCAAAAGGATGGCAGGACTTGAATAAAGTCCCGACATATTTACAGACAAACGTTAAAGGAGACAGAAAAGATGAGACAGGTTAAGGCAGTAATCGAAAGAGCAGACGACGGAACGTACAGCATTTACAGCGACGCTGAAGATTTGAGCTATCTGATAACAGGCACTGGCAAGACTGTGGAAGAGGCGAAAAAGTGTTTCGAGGACGGCTATGCCGACATGAAACGCTACTATGAGGAAGAGGGCAAGGAGTTCACCGAGGTTGAAATGGTCTATTGCTACGACATGGCTTCGTTTCTCGCCTACTACTCCAATGTGCTTTCTTTGGCTGGTTTGTCACGCCTGACAGGTGTAAATCCGCAGCAGCTTAGCCACTACGTCACAGGCCGCCGCAATCCGTCGCCAAAGACAGTGAAGAAGATTATGGACTCCATCCACGCTTTCGGCAGGGATTTGAGCACAGTGCAGTTCGCCTAAAACTTGGCGGCAGGCGCACACACAACACACATACGGCTTTGCCTTTATTTGTTTGACAGCTTTAAGAGCACAAGCCTCA
>CAVKVO010000086.1:5874-9535 GCA_963659575.1 Prevotella sp. CAG:1031 | reverse complement strand
TGAGGTTCTCTATGTTCACGTTCTCCACAGGCAGGTCTTTGTCGCCGTTTATCTGATAGACACCGTCGGCCACACTGCACTTCACGTCCCTCATGTATATGTCACGAATCTGCGTAACGGAGTCCTTGTATGTGGGCACGAGGTCTTTCCACTGATAGAGCACGTCGGTGTCTATGGCAAAGGCGCGCTCCATACTGTTGGCACTCACGCGTTCCATATAGATATTGTTGATGAACGCACCTCTGCGGCGGTTGGTTTTCAGGTAGAACAACGTCTTCACGTGGTCGTCCATGGCGCAGTCGTGCATGTAGACATTGCGTATGCCACCCGAAATCTCACTGCCCACAACGAGCAGACCGTGGGCGTTGCGCATGCGGCAGTTGCGCACCACGACGTTTTCCGTGGGCTGTCCAATGCGCCAAGCGTCGTGGTTGCGACCCGATTTAATCACCACACCGTCGTCGCCCTGGTCAAACAGGCAGTTTTCGATGAGCACGTTGCGGGTCATTTCGAGGTCTATTCCGTCGTTGTTGTGACCGTGGGCATACACGTCGAGACCGCGCGCCACGGCGTCCACACAGCGGTAGAGGTGGATGGTCCAAAAGGGCGACTGACGAATCTTGAAGTCTTCGAGCAGCACGTTGCGGCACTGGTTGAAGTGTATCAGGTGCGGGCGCAGGTGGTTGTCGCCCTCAGCCATCGTTCGCTCAGCCACAGGTTTGTTGAATGTGGCCCAGTCGTAGAGTCTCGCCAGTGCGTCCATGTGGGCTTTGGGGCGCGAGAACCATGTTTTCCACACCTTCATGTCGGGCGTGAGCGTACCCTTGCCGGTTATCGCCACGTTGGTGCACTTGTAGGCATACACCAGCGGCGAGTAGTTGAAGCACTCCATGCCCTCCCAACTCACCTCCACTGCGGGCAGATAGTCGGCGGGATTGGACGAGAACACCACCTTGCTGCCGTCGGAGAGATACAGGTTGCAGTTGCTCAGAAAGTGTATCGGACCCGACGGCCACACGCCTTCGGGCACCACAACGCGACCACCTCCGGCCTCGTTGCACGCCTTCATGGCCTTTGCAAACGCCTTTGTGTTGGCGGCGATGCAGTTTGCCTCGGTGTCGGCACCGCTCTTCTTGGCACCGTAGTCGGCTATGCTGAAATCGTTGTGGGGAAAATTGTAGATGGCGATGGCAGGCATGTCAAACGGTGCCGCCACCTTGATGGAGTCGTAGTCAGCCACTTTGAAACTGCTCAGCGACAGTACGGCTGCGCAAAGCATCAGCAAGTGCATGATTGGTCTGGTTTTTCTCATTTGTTCAGTATCTTAGTTTGTTTATGTAGTTTATAGGTTTGTCGAAGGTGGCAGCCGCGGGATGGGCTTGCCTTATGCAAAGGCAATGCAAACGAGTGGCAAGGAAACGCGTTTCCAATTGCCCGAGTGCAGCTTGCCTTATGCAAAGGCAATGCAAACGAGTGGCAAGGAAACGCGTTTCCAATTGCCCGAGTGCAGCTTGCCTTTTGCAAAGATAGCATTATTTCCTCACACACCACCTTATTATAACTGTTTTAGTTTGCCTCACACAGTTTCACCGCACAATCGGCTCTTCCCTACCCCTTCGCCATACAGCCATGCCACTTACCGCGCATAACTCGGCCACTTAGCACCCGTAAATGGGCCGTTTACGACCCGTAAGTGGGCCACTTACGAGGCGTAAATGGGCCACTTTTGCAAACCATTGGCCGTCAACAACTTAGAAAACCCACATTTAGGCTTCCCAAAACCGCCTTTTGGGAATCACAAAAACGGCTAACAAACGGGGCAAAAACACCGGTTTCATCGGAAAAAACGCACTTCCATGAATAAAGAATCGCAAAAAACAGGCGGAAAAGTTTGCGGTTCTCGCAAAATGTGTGTACTTTTGCAGCCGCAATCCGATAGAAAGGCTTGCAGCGGGATGTAGCGCAGTTGGTTAGCGCACGCGTCTGGGGGGCGTGAGGTCGCTGGTTCGAGTCCAGTCATCCCGACACATTCGAAGCGTGAGAGGTACGATGCCTTTCACGCTTTTGCTTTTTACAGACAAGAATTACTATGACAAGAGTACAATATTTGCGCCACTGACAGCGTTATACATACGTGACAAGAATCTTCAGATGGCTCGTCTGGCTGAGCCGCATACACCGCTGCCAGGGCTTCGGGGTGCAGTCGCCGTCCGACTTCCGGTTTGTCCGCGAGGTCATAAACAGCCACACGCACCATCCGGCCTACGACGTTCTCGACCGGGAGTTGCCCGAAACGAAGGGACTGGAGCGCAAGTTGTGCCGACTGTATTTCCGGTTGACCGAAAGCAGAAAGCCCGAAACGGTGGTGAATTTCGGCGAGGACAAAAGTTCTCCGAGCACTGTCTATATGGCAAAGGGATGCAGCGAGTCACGCATAAGCGGTTCGTTTGAAGGCACAAATGCGGTCGACCTGATGCGGATAAAGCTCCGCGGCGACTGCAACCGGGCTTACGAAGAGGCAGTGGCGCACGCCGGACAACAGTCGGTGCTGGTGATTGAAGACATAAAGCGCGGACGCGAGGAGCGCAAGCTGTGGCGCAAGGCGGAGAAAGACGAGCGCACCGGAGTGACGTTCGACCTGTATTACGCCGGCATAGTGTTCTTCGACAAGAAGCGTTACAAGGAGAATTACACAATAAACTTTTGACACAGACACACATAGGATTATCCTTAACTATTATGAAACGCATAACCAAGGTTTACACACGCACGGGCGACAAGGGCACAACCAGTCTCGTGGGAGGCGTGAAGATACGAAAAAGCTCCGCAAGACTGGAGGCTTACGGCACCGTGGACGAGCTTAGCGCACAGTTGGGACTGCTTGCGGCACAGCTCGGCGAGGGACATGAGAAATCGTTTGTGCAGAACATACAGAACAACCTATTCTGTGTATGCACCCATCTGGCCACCGACCAGTCGCAAACGCCGCTCTACGCGTCGGGAAAGTTACCCGAAGGGGAGACGGAAACGCTCGAAAAGGAGATTGACAGCATACTGGCTGAACTGCCCGAGAAGTTGGGTTTTGTGTTGCCCGGCGGCACCGTCAAGGCTGCCACAGCCCACGTGTGCCGAACGGTGTGCCGCAGAGCCGAACGGCGCATAGCCACACTGGCTGAGACGGACGCAGTGGGCGAAGACATCATGCGCTACGTCAACCGACTGTCGGACTACCTGTTCGTTTTAGCAAAAAAACTTAATTTCATGGACAATCAGCCGGAAAAAACTTGGGTCAAACCTTGTGAATAAGAATAAATATATTACTTTTGCGGCCACAACATAAAATTAAACTACTATGTATTGGACACTTGAATTAGCTTCAAAGCTGGAAGACGCACCATGGCCCGCCACCAAGGACGAACTGATTGACTACGCAATCCGTTCGGGGGCACCACTGGAAGTGCTTGAAAACCTGCAAGAGATTGAGGATGAAGGCGACGTGTATGAAAGCATCGAGGACATTTGGCCCGACTATCCGACCAAAGAGGACTTCCTCTTCAACGAGGACGAATATTGACCGTTTTGTTTGGCCCGTATACGGCTCAAGACATTAGATACAAGCGATATGGGAATTCTTGTACAAAGATTCCCATGTCGCTTTTTT
>CAVKVO010000086.1:0-5614 GCA_963659575.1 Prevotella sp. CAG:1031 | reverse complement strand
GACGGCATGGGACTGACGGAAGAGTATATCGACCTAGTGCCAATACTTCAAAACCTCTATATCAAGCCGGAGGCTTTCTTAAAGAACATCCAAACAGTAAAAATCGGAGATTATGAACAGTGAAGAGCTATTAAAGGTGAGTTCAGCTGCCGACATGATAGTTTGCGGCTACGCGTTTACCAAAACGGAAGACTCCAACATACGTGTGCTAGACCTCAAAGAACCGCACCACGCATTGCTCATGTCTCCACAAGGCGAGGTGCTCGAAACCTCTATGGACGACGTGGAGCTAAGTATCGTGGAAGGATACTGGAAGAAGAATCAAAAATACATGGAGGAGCCGTATGCTTTTGCATGAAGTTAACAAGAGAAATCCGCAAAAGTTCCGAGATAAATGCACCTTATCTCACTTTTTTATGGCGATAAGGTGCATTTATCTCGGACTTTTCATGTCACAAGTGACAGGTTTTGATGGAGAATCTCACTCCGTTTTCTGCCCCAAACGTCAGATTCAATTGACATAAATCAAGAGAAAGACCATTTATTTTAGCCCAAAAATCAAATTACACTGTCACGCACGGACTTTTAATCCTACCTTTGCATCGTATGGAAATGCGCTGGAGTGGCAAGACAAGCGATTTTGCGAACATATACGCATACCGCAAATTGGCACACAAGACCGGCGAGCGACGACATACATAGCAACAACCAATCATAACAACAAACGACATGAAAAGTATACTGGAAGGCCGTCCGGCCTTACAAAAGGAAGTCGAGAAAATAGCTGAAGTGGCAGGTTATCTGTGGCAAAACGGATGGGCTGAGCGCAACGGAGGCAACATCACAGTGAACATCACTGACCTCGTGGACGACGAGATACGCAACCTCGCCCCTATTAGCGAGGTTAAGCAGATAGGAATCACGCTGCCACACCTGAAAGGCGGCTATTTCTTCTGCAAAGGTACAGGCAAGCGCATGCGCGACTTGGCTCGTTGGCCTATGGAGAACGGCAGTGTGATACGCATACTCGACGACTGCGCAAGCTATGTCATCATTGCAGACAACGCAGTGAACCCCACAAGCGAACTGCCTTCACACTTGGCAGTACACAACCGCCTCGTGGAGACAGGTTCTCCCTACAAGGCAACCGTACACACCCATCCTATCGAGCTTATAGCCATGAGCCACAACCCGAAATTCATGGGCAAAGACGTGCTTACCAACATCCTTTGGAGCATGATTCCCGAGACTAAGGCATTCTGTCCGCTGGGTCTGGGCGTAGTGAAATACGAGTTGCCAGGTTCAAACGTACTGGCAGAGAACACCATGAAGGAACTCGAAGACTACGATGTGGTAATGTGGGAGAAGCACGGTGTGTTCGCCAAGGGACTCGACGTGATGGATGCCTTCGACCAGATTGACGTGCTGTCGAAGAGCGCAAAGATATATATCGACGCAAAGTGCATGGGTTTTGAACCGACAGGCATGACCCAGGAACAGATGGCAGAAATGTCTAAGGTGTTCAATCTGCCGAGATAAGTAATGTTCAAAAAATAACTTACCCAACTTTGTGGAATATCTCAATACTTGATCACATGTCTGACTATCCCTGTCTTTTTGCCGCTTTTGCGACTTCTTTTCAGTCACATAGCTCGCTATGCTCCTTCAAAGAAGCCAGCAAAATCGCCTAAAAATACAGGGCAAACTTGGGCAATTTATTTTTTGAACATTACTAAGCTAAGAAACAACTACTGACTACATATAAAGAACGTTATTACTTATCATTAGGTTAACACAATTAAAGCCCCGTAACTGTGAAGCTACGGGGCTTTTTCTATATTGTAGGTTCTATATTACGGCTGAGAATTTATAGAACCACCATGTTGTTTCATTGGAAATCCGCCTGCTCTTGTTGAGAGAAATCCGTCAGACTATCATCAAATCGCTCATCACCATATCGCTCACAAACAGGCCTTCGCGGGAGAGACGGAGACGGTTGGAGTCGCGAAGGAGCAGTCCGTCGGCGATATAGCGTGCGGCGTTGGCAAGGCAATAGTCGAGACGCGCCTTGCCAAAGTCACGTTCCAGACGGTCAAGATTGATACCTTCCGTGGTTCTGAGCGACAGCATCACCGTGTCGTTGTATCGGGTGTCACTGTCGAGCGCCTCTCCTTCCGACGGAAGTCTGCCCTTGTTTATCGCCTCCACATACGCCTTCACGTCGGCAACGTTCCAACTGCGGCGACGCAGGTCGTAGGAATGGGCGGCAGCACCGATACCTACATACGGCACACCGCACCAATAGCTGCTGTTGTGGAGCGAGCGATGGCCGGGCAAAGCGAAGTTGCTGATTTCGTAGTGTTCGTAACCAGCGGCAGCAAGTTGGTCGGTTAGTTCGTAAAACATGGCGCGACTCGTTTCCTCATCAGTCTCCTTCACACTGCCATTCTGTCTCATTCGGTAGAGCGGAGTGCCTTCTTCATACATCAGACTATAGGCCGAGATGTGGTCAACACCCAGACTCAGAGCCTCAGCGATGTCGCTTTGCCAGTCGACAACGGTTTCGCCGGGAAAACCGAACATCAGGTCTATGCTTATATTCCCTATCCCTGCTCGCCGCAGATTGTCCACTGCCGCACGCGCTTCGGCTGCGTTGTGGCGGCGATGAAGGAACTTGAGACGGCTGTCATCGAAGGTTTGCACGCCGAGACTCACCCTGTTCACCGGCAAAGAGGCCAGCAAGGCGGCATAGTCGGGCGTGACGTCGTCGGGATTGCACTCCACAGTAATCTCCACAGCAGCCGAACAGTCTATCCCGGCAAAGAGTTTTTGCAGCAAAGCAGGCGACAGTTGGCTCGGAGTGCCTCCACCTATATATATAGTATGCCACGGTTCGCTATTGGAACCGCACCGCATGGAAAGTTCCTTCAGCAGGGCTTCGACATAGAGGGAATGGAAACTGGAAAGCGTAGTGGAGTAGAAACCGCAGTAGATGCAGCGGCTTGCACAAAAAGGGATGTGGACATAAAGACCGGCCATAGTGAGAATTTTGATGCAAAAATACTAATATTGCTTAACACCTTAAAGGTTTTCGTCCCGTGAGTTTGTCGTTACGAAGGAAAACGCATAACTTAGAGGCCGAATAACAGTTCAAGCCTTGAGTTTGAAAAACAGTACAAACCTAAAATCTATTGACCAAATGAAAGTTTACCAGACAAATGAAATCAAGAACATTGCCTTGCTTGGCAGTGCGGGTAGCGGCAAGACCACACTTGCCGAGTCAATGCTTTATGAAGCTGGAGTAATCAAAAGGCGCGGTTCCGTGGCCGCCAAGAATACCGTGAGCGACTATTTCCCGGTTGAACAGGAATACGGCTACTCGGTGTTCTCAACCGTTTTTCATGTGGAATGGAACGGTAAGAAACTGAATATCATCGACTGCCCGGGTTCGGACGACTTCGTTGGAGGTGCCATCACGGCGCTCAACGTTACCGACCAGGCCGTGCTGCTCATCAACGGACAGTATGGTCCTGAGGTAGGAACGCAGAACAACTTCCGCTATACGGAGAAACTGAAGAAGCCAGTGATATTCCTCGTGAACCAACTGGACAGCGACAAGTGCGATTTCGACATGATTATGGCAAGCATGAAGGACATCTATGGTCCCAAGTGCGTGCAGATACAATACCCGATTGAGACCGGTCCGGGCTTCAACTCGCTCATCGACGTGCTTCTGATGAAGAAGTATTCGTGGAAACCTGAGGGAGGCGCACCCATCATCGAAGACATTCCGGCAGAGGAAATGGAGAAGGCATGTGCACTGCACAAGACTCTTGTGGAGGCTGCGGCCGAAAACGACGAGGGACTGATGGAGAAGTTCTTCGAGGAAGAAACCCTGTCGGAGGACGAACTGCGCGAGGGTATCCGCAAGGGACTGGTAACAAGGAGCATCTTCCCCGTATTCTGCGTATGCGCCGGAAAGGATATGGGCGTGCGCCGACTGATGGAGTTCCTGGGCAACGTTGTGCCATTCGTGAGCGAAATGCCGAAGGTTCACAACACGAGAGGCGAGGAGGTGCCGGCAGACAGCAACGGTCCTACATCTTTATATTTCTTCAAGACCGGAGTGGAGCCGCACATCGGCGAAGTGCAATACTTCAAGGTGATGAGCGGAACGGTAAAGGCTGGTGCCGATTTGGCCAACGCCGACCGTGGTTCAAAGGAGCGTCTGGCGCAGATGTTCGTGTGCGCTGGTGCCAACCGTCTACCCATTGACGAGATGCACGCAGGCGACATCGGTTGCACAGTGAAGCTGAAGGACGTGAAGACCGGCAACACTCTCAACGGTAAGGACTGCGACTACAGGTTCGATTTCATCAAATATCCCAACTCTAAATACTCCCGTTCCATCAAGGCTGTGAACGAACAGGACACTGAAAAGCTCATGGCTGCACTGGTGAAGATGCGTCAGGAGGATCCGACATGGGTGGTTGAGCAGAGCAAAGAGCTGCGACAGATTATTGTTCACGGCCAGGGTGAGTTCCATTTGCGCACATTGAAGTGGCGTTTGGAGAACAACGAGAAGTTGCAGGTGGCCTACGGCGAACCGAAGATTCCCTATCGCGAGACCATAACCAAGGCCGCAAGAGCCGACTACCGCCACAAGAAGCAGTCGGGAGGCGCCGGACAGTTTGGCGAGGTTCACCTCATTGTGGAGCCGTATGCCGAAGGTATGCCCGACCCGACAGTGTTCAAGTTCGGCGGACAGGAGTATCGAGTGACCATGAAGGGCAAGGAAGAGATAAACCTCGACTGGGGTGGCAAACTGGTATTCATCAACTCCGTTGTAGGAGGTGCCATAGACGCTCGCTTCATGCCGGCCATACTAAAAGGTATAATGGAGAAGATGGAGAGCGGACCTCTCACAGGTAGCTACGCCAGAGACGTGCGTGTGATTGTGTACGACGGCAAGATGCACCCCGTGGACTCCAACGAACTGTCGTTCATGTTGGCCGCACGCAATGCTTTCTCAGCAGCGTTCAAGGATGCAGGACCAAAGATTCTCGAACCTATATACGACCTTGAGGTGTATGTTCCAGCTGACTTCATGGGCGATGTAATGAGCGATTTGCAAGGCCGTCGCGCCCTTATCATGGGCATGGACAGCGAAGCCGGCTACCAAAAGTTGCAGGCAAAGATACCTCTCAAGGAGTTGTCGAGCTACAGCATAGCCCTCAGCTCCATCACAGGAGGACGCGCTTCGTTCACAACCAAGTTCGCAAGCTACGAACTTGTGCCGACTGACATTCAGCAACAGCTCATAAAGGAGCACGAAAGCGAAGAGGAATAATCACGAAACTTGCGTGAGGTGGTCTCAATGACAACTGAGACATCTCACGAACGAACTACTATCGACAAGGGCAGACTACAAATTGGTCTGCCCTTGTTTGTATTTATACGCCTCAAAGAAAGTTTTCCCTTCACATAAAGCCTACATATTTTTGCAAGAAACGTTCATTTTGAGTAACTTTGCGCCCGTTTTCTAAGTGACGGTAAAAGAATAAATTGGTACGATTTCGGCTTATATTTTTGAGATGTTTTTGTCTCTTGAAGA
>CAVKVO010000085.1:3759-9593 GCA_963659575.1 Prevotella sp. CAG:1031 | reverse complement strand
CAAATCCTATGCATATTTTGGGCAAATCCTATGCATCTATTTTTAGGGGTGTGAAAGAAGTTTACAAGTGAGTGAAGAGTGAAGAACGAAGAGTGAAGAATTCATGTGCCTGAAGGCTTAGTGGGCGAAGCGTCCTCGCTTTGCCCTTGGCGAAATTCCTCGTCCCTTGATGCGAGAGCCAAACACAAGTTGTAGGAGGTGCGGCGCCCTCGCCGCATCATTCGTGCCCAAAAGCGTGAGAGTCTTTCGCTCTTATGAACAAGATTGGTACGGCGAGGGCGCCGTACCTCCTATGCATGTGCCAATTTCGCCAAGGGCAAAGCGAGGACGCTTCGCCCACTACGTGCCTCCATGCACATAGATTCTTCACTCTTCACTCTTCGTTCTTCACTTTCATATTTTCTTCTTCTCTGCCAAAACCGTAAAAATATGCATATAAACTTGTATGTTTGCATGAAAAAAGCTATCTTTGCGGTCCATTAAGCGCATAAACATACACAACAAGATGAAAGAAAAGACCAAGAAAGAAAGGTTGGAGGCCATACGGTTGATAGTGTCGAGCCGCGAGATAGGAAGTCAGGAGGAACTGCTCAACGCACTGCGCAAGGAGGGATTCACACTGACACAGGCCACACTGAGCCGCGACCTGAAACAACTCAAGGTGGCCAAAGCCGCCAGTATGCGCGGCAACTACGTGTATGTGTTGCCCAATGTGACGATGTACAAGCGCGTGAGCACACCCGGACAAATCAAAGAAATGCTGCGAGTGCCGGGATTTCTCTCAATCACGTTTTCGGGCAACATCGGTGTGATAAAGACCCGGCCCGGCTATGCCAGCAGTATCGCCTACAACATCGACTCAGCCAACATCCCCTACATACTCGGCACAATCGCCGGCGACGACACCATAATGATTGTCATAAAGGAGGAGGCTTCGGAAGCCGACGTGGTGAGTGCGCTGGAAAAGGTGGTGCCCGACCTTGAGACGGTGTAACGTACGCATGCGCGCACGCATTAATATATATAAGTACACGAACATATTATATTATAATACGGCGAGAGCGTGGACAATAGACTCCACGCCAACCAAAAGAAAAGAATGGAAGAGATTAAAGTTATGGTGGCTGGTCCGCAGCACGAGGCATACGTGGACACCATCCTTGAGACAATGGCTGCCGCAGCCAAGGTGCGCGGCACCGGAATAGCCAAACGTACACACGAGTATGTGGCCACCAAGATGATTGAGGGCAAGGCCGTGATAGCCCTGTGCGGTGACCGCTTTGTCGGGTTCAGTTACATTGAGACCTGGGGCAACAAGCAGTATGTCACCACGTCGGGACTGATTGTTTCGCCCGACTTCCGCCACCGCGGTGTGGCAAAGAACATCAAGGACCTGACGTTCACCCTGGCGCGCACCCGTTGGCCGAAAGCCAAGATATTCAGTCTGACGAGCGGTTCGGCTGTGATGAAGATGAACACCCATCTGGGTTATCTGCCCGTGGTGTTTGCCGACCTGACCGACGACGAGGCCTTTTGGCGCGGCTGCGAGGGTTGCATCAACGTGGATGTGTTGCACCGCACGGAGCGTCGCTACTGCATCTGCACCGGTATGCTCTACGACCCAGCTGACCATCCCGACGAAAAACTGCCCGTGCAACTGGAGCCGGAGGTGCTCGAACGCATAAAGAATGCTGAGAGCGGAGACAAATAAAACAGAATAAACAAGAAAGAAAAAGCATAAAGATTATGGCAAAGAAAAAAGTGGTTGTGGCCTTTTCAGGAGGTCTGGACACGTCCTATACAGTGATGAAGTTGGCACAGGACGGTTATGAGGTACATGCAGCATGCGCCAACACTGGCGGTTTCAGCGACGAGCAGTTGCGCAAGAACGAGGAGAACGCCTACAAGCTGGGCGCAACGCAGTATGTAACGCTCGACGTGACGCACGAGTACTATGAAAAGTCACTCAAGTACATGATATTCGGCAATGTGCTGCGCAACAACTGCTACCCCATATCAGTGTCGTCAGAACGCATATTCCAGGCCATCGCCATTGCGCGCTACGCCAACGAGATAGGTGCCGACGCCATTGCCCACGGTTCCACAGGAGCCGGCAACGACCAGATACGTTTCGACATGACATTCCTCGTGATGGCTCCGGGAGTGGAGATAATCACCCTCACACGCGACAAGGCTCTGTCGAGAAAGGAAGAGGTGGACTATCTGAACGACCACGGTTTTTCTGCCGACTTCACCAAACTGAAGTATTCCTACAACGTGGGCATCTGGGGCACAAGTATCTGCGGAGGCGAACTGCTCGACCCGACACAGGGACTGCCCGAGGAGGCTTATCTCAAGCACGTGACCAAGCAGGAGGAATCGCTGCTGAAGATTACGTTTGAAAAGGGTGAGATAAAGGCTGTCAACGGTGAGGTGTTTGACGATAAAGTAAAGGCAATACAGAAGATTGAGGAGATAGGTGCTGCCTACGCCATCGGTCGCGACTGCAATGTGGGTGACACAATCATCGGTATAAAAGGTCGTGTGGGCTTTGAGGCTGCCGCTCCGAAACTGATTATCGAGGCTCACCGTCTGCTGGAGAAGTCCACTCTGAGCAAGTGGCAGCAGTACTGGAAAGACCAAGTGGCCAACTGGTATGGTATGTTCCTGCACGAGAGTCAGTATCTCGAACCGGTTATGCCCGACATGGAGGCCATGCTCACCTCGTCGCAGCGCAATGTGACAGGTACTGCAATACTGAAACTGCGTCCGCTCGGCTTCGAAACCGTTGGTGTTGACAGCGACAACGACCTCACAAAGTCTAAGCTCGGCGAATACGGAGAGATGCAACACGGCTGGACTGCCGAGGAGGCAAAGGGCTTCATCAAGGTAAGTTCTACTCCGCTGCGCGTATATTATGGAACGCATCCTGACGAGCAGCGATAAAATTAAGTGAAGAGTGAAGAACGAAGAGTGAAGAATTCAATTGCCACAAGGCAGGGAATAGGATAAAAGTGCCTAACTTTGTACGCCGTGGTGAAGGATTACAATATTCGATATGGGGAGCAGGATAATTTATGAGTACAACCGTGACAAATCACCTCTGCACACAAAGAGCTACTCTTTTGCAGTTAGGGTTGTCAAGATGGTTAGACACATAAACCGCGACAATAAAAGCTTTGTCATCACCAATCAGATACTTCGTTCCGGAACAGCCATAGGCGCATTGGTTAGAGAGGCAGAATTTGCACAAAGCCCACAAGACTTTGTCCACAAACTGTCAATCGCACTGAAAGAATGTAACGAAACGTTCTATTGGCTGAACATTCTTCACGACACCGAATATATAAGCCAAACGGCCTTTGACAGTATGGTCGAAGATTGCGATGAACTAATCGCCATTCTTGTGGCTTCAATAAAGACAACAAAGCAACGTAACAAAACAATGAAAAAGGACGAAGAGTGAAAAGCGAGGAGTGGAGAATCCAAATGCCCAAGAAGACACCAAAGCAATTGAATTCTTCACTCTTCACTCTTCACTCTTCACTCAAAAATATGGTTAAAGTTGGAATATTAGGTGCAGCTGGATATACAGGCGGAGAACTGATTCGTCTGTTACTCAACCATCCGGAAGCAGAGATTGCGTTTGCCAACAGTGAGAGCAACGCCGGAAACCTTGTGGCCGATGTCCACGAGGGACTTTACGGTGAAACGGACATGCGGTTTACGGCGGAGATGCCATTCGACGATGTTGATGTGGTGTTCTTCTGTTTCGGTCACGGCAAGAGTGAGGCGTTTCTAAAGGCGCACTCCATACCCAAGGGAGTGAAGATTATCGACCTCGCACAGGACTTCCGCCTGGAGGCTCCGGGCAACGACTACGTTTACGGACTGCCGGAAATCAACAGCGAAAGAATCAAAAAGGCAATGCATGTGGCCAACCCCGGATGCTTTGCCACTTGCATACAGCTCGGACTGTTGCCCGCTGCCAAGATGCAACTGCTGACAAAGGATGTTTCGGTGAACGCCATAACCGGTTCTACGGGTGCAGGTCAAAAACCTTCGGGCACTACCCACTTCTCGTGGCGCACTGACAACATGAGCATCTACAAGGCTTTTAGTCATCAGCATGTGCCGGAAATCAAGCAGAGTTTGAAGCAGACGCAAGGTCAGCTTGACGTGGATATCGACTTCATTCCCTATCGTGGCGACTTCGCTCGCGGCATCTTTGCCACCGAGGTTGTGCGCACCGACGCACCGTTGGAGCAGATTGTGGAAGGCTACAAGGAGTTCTACGCCGACGCTAAGTTCACACATTACGTGGACAAAGCCATAGATATGAAGCAAGTGGTGAACACAAACAAGTGTCTCGTTCACTGCGATAAGTATGGCGACAAACTGCTCATCACCTCTACCATCGACAATCTTCTCAAGGGTGCCGTGGGTCAGGCTGTGCAAAACATGAACCTGATGTTCGGCATCGACGAAACCGCAGGACTGAAACTAAAGCCAAGCGCGTTCTAAGTGAAGAGTGAAGAACGAAGAGTGAAGAATCATAATGCATGAGTGAAGGGCAAACACTTATAAAAACATGAACGAAGAGTGAAGAGTGGAGAATCCAAATATTACATGGTAGCGTCAAAGCAATTGAATTCTTCACTCTTCACTCTTCGTTCTTAACTTAAAAAGATATGGAACTATTCAACGTATATCCACTGTTTGACATTAATATAGTAAAGGGCGAAGGCTGCCACGTGTGGGACGACAAGGGTCAGGAATATCTCGACCTCTATGGCGGACACGCCGTGATAAGCATCGGCCATTGCCATCCGCACTATGTGGAGATGATGACCGCGCAACTGAACAAGCTCGGTTTCTACAGCAATTCGGTTATAAACGACCTGCAACGCCAGTTGGCTAAGCGACTCGGTCCCATCAGCGGCTACGACGACTACCAGTTGTTCCTTGTGAACAGCGGTGCCGAGGCAAATGAAAACTGCTTGAAACTGGCTTCGTTCAAGACTGGACGCACACGTGTACTGTCGGCAGAAAAGGCTTTCCACGGTCGTACATCGCTCGCCGTTGAGGTGACAAACAATCCCAAGATTATCGCGCCCATCAATGACAACGGCCATGTGACGTATCTTCCCCTCAACGACCTTGAGGCGTGGGAGCGCGAACTGGCCAAAGGTGATGTGTGTGCGTGCATCCTGGAGTGCATACAGGGCGTGGGCGGCATCAAGTTGGCCACCGAAGAGTTTGCCAAGGGACTGCAACAGGCGTGCAAGAAGTACGGTGCGGTGCTCATCTGCGACGAGATTCAGTGCGGCTACGGACGCAGTGGCAAGTTCTTTGCGCATCAGTGGCTGGGCATACGTCCCGACCTGATATCAGTGGCAAAGGGCATCGGCAACGGTTTCCCGATGAGTGCGGTGCTCATTTCGCCCGACTTCACGCCTGTGTTCGGCCAACTCGGCACCACGTTCGGCGGCAACCATCTGGCCTGCACGGCTGCTTTGGCTGTGCTCGACGTGATTGAGAAGGAAAATCTCATTGAGAACGCACGCGAAACGGGTGAATATACGATGGCAAAGCTGAAGGAACTTCAAGCGCAAAACAGTCACATCGTCGACGTGAGAGGTCGCGGACTGATGATTGGCATCGAGTTCGACGTGGAGCAAAAGCCCATACGCGACCGCCTTGTGCACGAACAGCACTGTTTCACAGGGTGCTCCGGAACCAACATTCTCCGTCTCCTGCCGCCGTTGTGCTTCACGAAAGCTATGGCCGACGAGTTCATCGAGAAGTTGAAAAACGCCATCTAACGGTTCGCT
>CAVKVO010000085.1:0-2922 GCA_963659575.1 Prevotella sp. CAG:1031 | reverse complement strand
GCACGCCGGATTCAGCAGTGCCGTGATTCGCGGACTGAAAGCCGGACTGAAATAGCGTGTTTCTACACATTTCCTTTAGCGATTCCATTATATATAGAGCGCGTCTATAATTTCTCTTTGGCTTTTCCGTTATATATATAAAAGGTAAAACCGCAACGCACTACTCATATGGACAAGGCAAATATGACAATAAAGCACATCGTCATTGCGACGCTGCTGGCACTGTTGCCGGCATGGTCTGTGGCGCAAACCGCCCAGGACACCATCAGTATGCTCAAGGCGATAGCGTTGCCGTTGCTCGACATTGAGACGGAAAACCACGTCAATCCCACCTTCACCCCGATATATCCGCCCGAAGGATGCATGGGAGTAGGCATCACAAACAACGATTATGTGGCCGGACGCCTGCAGATGACGCTGCTCGACTCCACGCTCTACGACAGTGGCGACTATGTGAAGGATAAATCGGGACTGAGGATAAAGGTGCGCGGCAACACCTCGGCGATATATTTTGAGCAAACGCCCTACAAGTTGAAGTTGTCGAAAAAGGCCGATTTGCTGTTGCGCGGCGACAAAGAGAAGAAGAACAAGAACTGGGCACTGCTGAGCACGCAGCTCACGGGCAACCTATTCTTCACTATTGCCGGACTGGAAGCGGCACGCATAGTGGGTATGCCGTGGGAACCCGAAGCGCAGTTTGTCAACGTTGTGCTCAACGGACGCTACATCGGACTGTACAATCTGATAGAGACTATCGAGCGTGCCGATGCGCGTATAAAGACCGAGGACAGCGGTTTCGTGATTGAAAACGATGCCTATTGGTGGAACGAGGACGGCGCTTACTTCCGCACAACGCACCAGGCGTCGGGCATGGGCTACACGTTCAAGTATCCCGACTATGAGGATATCGACTCGCAACGGGTGGCTCAGATAAAGAATGTCATGGAGACTGCGGAGGAAGCCTTGTGGAACGGCGGCGAAGTGGACGACTATTTCGACTACGCGTCGTTTGCGAAATGGATTCTCGCCCACGACCTTCTCGGTTCCAGCGATGCCGGTGGCACCAACATGTACTACGTGATGGAGGCGATGGATGACGCTGGCAACGCACTCAAACCGCTGCAAGCCGGACCGCTATGGGACTTCGGATCGGTGTTCCGCTCGTCGGAATGGAGCGCGCAGCACACCAGCGAAATACCGTATCTTTGGCAGTTGTTCAAGCGCGAGAAGTTTGCCAACGAGTACATCCAGCGCTTCAATGCACTTAAATCCACATTTGTGAGCGACATCACCAGTCGCTTCGACAGTCTCAACGCCGCTTGCGGAGAGGCCATAAGCCAAAGCATTGACATCGACAACAGCGACTATTCGGGCGTTGACAGACAGATAAACGAACTTATAGCGAAGTTCGCAAACCGTGTGAACACTGTTGACAGTCTCATTAAGCGCGACTATCCCACCCTTGGAATAGAGTCTGCAACGGCGCAGTCCGGACAAAGGAGCACCGTTACGAGGCGCGTTGACATGACCGGGCGCGACTTCACTGGCATCGACACAAAGGCGTTGCCAAGCGGTATCTATATCGAAAAGCGGGCCGACGGCAGTGTATGGAAGCGCATCATTACCAACAAAGGACAATTCTAAGACATGAAAAGGAGTTGCCATCTACTCGTCTCACTGACACTTTCCGCACTGATTGTACTGTTCAGCGTGGGCATCTCGTTTGTGGATTGCTGCCACAAACAGCACGCCTTGAGCACAACCATTGCGTGTCAGGACGGTGGAAGCGACGACTGGAATAATGGTTTTGGCAACGGAAGCAATTGTTGTGACGATGACACCCACGCCGATTCCGACAGTGAAGCCACCGACAACTGCTGCGGCGACTGCCCTGACGGCGGCAAGAGCGACTGCGGTTGCGCTCCGCAAACGAGCTGCGTGACGGTGACAGTGGCTAAGTTGGCGCCGTTTGACGACTATGTCCGCACTCCTTTCACATTCTCCTGCCCCATAGCAACGCTGCTTTGGAGTTTCATTTCCTACGCTTCGGCACCGCTTGCCGAGGCCGTTTCTTTAGCAGAACCATCTGGCTACAACGGCAACCACGGCAGTCCGCCACGCGCAATTCTGCAACGATTCTGCATCCTTCGCATTTGATTTTATCCCTATCGTGACGGTTTTCCGCCACGCCTTGAGCCTGTAGCTTTTGCCACAGGCCAAAAACGGTTGCGCTATGTTTGCAACCGCTTTGCAAAATACCGTGCGTAATTTTGCACACGGTAACCGGTTAAACATGGATAAAGTCAAAACTAACAACAATGAACACATACAAAACCTTGGCCGCAATGGCCATGATTACGCTTAGTGCAACGGCACGGGCACAAGTGAATACGGCTGTAACGGCCGACACCACGACCACAACAGAGAACAAAACGCAGCACCTGCACGGTATAACCGTGACGGGACGAAACGGCACGAGACGCATGATGGGTGCCGTGAACGGCGTGAGCATAGGACAAAAGGAGATGTTCCGCGCCGCCTGCTGCAACCTTGGCGAGAGTTTCGTTACCAATCCTTCAGTGGATGTGAGCTACAGCGACGCCGCTACCGGGGCTAAGCAGATAAAACTCCTGGGCCTTTCGGGCACATACGTGCAGATGCTGACCGAAAATCTGCCCAACTTCCGCGGCGTGGCCATGCCCTACGCACTGGGCTATGTGCCGGGCACGTGGATGAAGAGCATACAGGTGTCGAAGGGAAGTTCGTCGGTGAAGAACGGCTACGAGTCAATCACTGGTCAGATAAACATCGAATATCTGAAGCCGGAAGACCCGCAGGCGGTGAACATCAATCTCTTCGGCGACACAAAGACGCGCTTTGAGGCCAACGTGGACGGCAACATAAAGGTCAACGACAAGCTGA
>CAVKVO010000084.1:0-9748 GCA_963659575.1 Prevotella sp. CAG:1031 | reverse complement strand
ACGATGGTTGGTAACGATGGTTACTTTACGTTATTCTTGTCGGTCAGCCTAACAACTACGCCCTGTGATGTTCAAGACTTCATCATATTGTCCCGAAGGCTCCGCACCCAGTCGTTACCAACCACGCACGCTTCGGTAGGCTACTCTTAACGGAATAAGAGGTTCTTAAGTTTCAAAGAACAATTACTTGTACGACTTCACGTCGCAATCATGTGGCAAAGGTACTAAATCTTTCTGCCTTTATGCACGATATTTGGTTAGAGCGTGTGGGCTGTTGCCACGGAAGTTTTAAACTGCGCCACAAACTTGCTCACTTATTTTTTGAACATTACTTATATTATTTTTCGCTCTTCATCATCGTCTACGAAGTTGTGGCTGTGAGGCGTTTCAACAAGATTCCGGCCGACAACTTTATCCACGATGTCAACATCCCCATGTTCCACTACCGTTCCACATGGGGTTACTGAAATTCGGCCTCTTCGAGGCCATGCGCAGAAACACTGCGCAGAAACATACATTCCATCATCAGACAAAATAGGGTCGCTCCCCAACTGGGAAGCGACCCTATTTGTCTGTATTTAGAGTGCCGGACTTATTCAGTCCACACTGTTTATTCTGCCGTTGCCACCGTAGTTTCCTTACGTGCAGACTTGCTCAGAGTGAAGTAAGCCACAGGAGCTGCGATGAAGATAGACGAGAGAGTACCGAACACTACGCCGAGCAACATTGCGAACGAGAAGCTGCGGATGCTGTCACCACCGAAGAGGAAGATACAGAGCAGCACGAGGAATGTTGTTGACGAGGTGTTTATCGTACGTGCAAGAGTCTCGTTGAGTGATTCGTTGAACAAATCCCAACGGTTGCGTGTAGGATACAGGTGGATATTCTCACGGATACGGTCGAACACAATCACCTTGTCGTTGATGGAGTAACCGATAACGGTAAGGATAGCTCCGATGAACGTCTGGTCAATCTCAAGCGACATGGGAACGATACCCCATAGCAGTGAGTAGAAACCGATGACGATGAGTGTGTCGAACGCCAACGCTACGATTGAACCGACAGAGAATGCCACGTTGCGGAAACGCAGAAGGATATAGAGAAAGATGGCTATCAGGGCGAAAATCACACTGATGATGGCTCCGTAGGTTATATCCTTTGCCACTGCGGGACCCACCTTGGCACTGCTGATGATAGAACCGCCCTCGCGAACGTCAGGGTTCTTGAATGTCTCTACATCCTTTTGGGTAACGAAACCAGCCTTAGACAAGCTCTTGAACAGAATGGTTTCGCATTCGTCGTCAATGCCGGGAGCATTGGATTCAATCTTGTAGTTGGTTGAAATACGGATGGTCTTACCGTCAGTACCGAGGGCAAGCACACTGACATTGCTCTCTCCGAATGCACCGTCGAGTGCTGTGCGCACCTGCTCCGGCTCAATGCTCTTCTCCAGTTTAACCACATAGTTGCGACCACCGGTGAAGTCGATGCTGCGGCTAAGGCCACGCAGGCAGAAGCAAGCGATGAACACAATGGCGGCAATGCCCCAGATTGAGAACGCAGCCTTGTACTTCTTCATGAAGTTGACATTGACGTTCTGGAGGAAGTTGCGCGAAATCGGTGTTGTGAAGGTCAGGTTCAGCCACTTGTCGCGGCTCATCATGTGGTCATACACCAGACGTGTCATGTAGACAGCGGTGAAGAACGAGCAAGCGATACCGATGATCTGTGTGGTAGCGAAGCCTCTGATAGGACCAGTACCGAACACGTAGAGGATGATACCTGTAAGTATAGATGTGATGTTTGAGTCGAAGATGGCAGAGAACGCGTTGGAATAACCCAACTTCATGGCCTCACGGGCGTGCAATCCCTTGCGAAGTTCCTCCTTGGTACGTTCATATATAAGCACGTTGGCGTCGACTGCCATACCCAAGGCGAGCACGATACCTGCGATACCAGGCATGGTCAAGGCCGCCTGGAACGAGGTCAGAATACCCAAGGTGAAGAACAGGTTGACCAGAAGAGCGCAGTTGGCGAGCATACCGGGGATGAAACCGTAGAGCACCACCATATATATCATAAGGAGAACAAACGCGATGATGAATGATGTCACACCCTGCTGGATTGACTGTGCACCAAGTGTAGGTCCAACCACGTCTTCCTGAACGATGCGGGTAGGTGCGGGCATCTTACCGGAGTTAAGTGTATTGGCCAAGTCCTTTGTGTCTTCAATAGAGAAGTTACCTGAAATCTGTGAGTTACCGCCAGCAATCTCACCGTTTACGCGAGGAGCGCTATATACAGTGTTGTCCAAAACGATGGCAACGGCACGACCGATGTTCTGCTTGGTGAGCTGTGCCCAACGGCGAGCACCGTCAGAGTTCATCTGCATAGACACGCAAGGATGACCGTTCTGGTCAAATTCGTCCTTTGCAGTAGTGATTACATTACCCTCAAGCGGAGCGCGGCCAGAAGGTTCTGTCACCTTTATAGCGTGAAGCTCATATACCTGTCCCTTTGTGTCGAAGTCTGCTGCCTTGGCACTCCACAACAGTTTGAGGTCAGAAGGCAACACCTGGTGTGCCAGTTCAGAGTATATAATCTTGTCAACCTCAGCTGTGTCACGTGAAAGAGCGTAACCAACAACGCTGAGCGACTGACCCTGTGCGGGCTGCAGTACAGAGAACAAGGGGTTCTCCTTCTTTATCTGCTCAGCCTGCTTGTCCTGCAAACCTTTGCCGTTGTCAGCCTTTGCAGCAGCCTTCTTGTTCTTTGCGCTCATGGCAGCTGCCAAATCGCCTTTCACTGCGGCCTCTTCAGCCTTGGCCACTGTAGTGTCAGCCGCTGTTGAGTCAGCCTTGACGGTTGCGGTGTCAGCCTTTCCGCTGTTCATTGCGGCGTAACGCTGGTTGAGCTGTGACAGCATGGGAACAATCTCCTGGCTATTGTAAGTCTCCCAGAATTCCAGGTTGGCACTTCCCTGGAGCAACTTGCGCACACGTTCCGGCTCACGTATACCAGGCATTTCCACCATGATACGACCAGACTGGCCTTCAAGTTTCTGGATGTTAGGCTGCACAACGCCGAACTTATCGATACGGTTGCGCACCACGAGGAATGAGTTGTCCACAGCCGACTGCACCTCAGCGCGCAGAGCTGCTTCCACCTGAGCGTCGGTGCTCTGTGTGCTCACTTTGCCTTTCATCTGCTGAGTGGCGAAGATTTCGGCCAAACGGTGACCGGGAGCGTTCTGCTTGTAGTGCTTTATAAACAGAGTGATGAAGTCGCTCTGACTTGTTTCTTCCTCCTGCTTGGCTTCTTCCATTGACTTCACGAAAGCGTGGTCAGTCTTGTGGTCGGCCAAAACGGCAACCACATCGGGAACGGACACTTCGAGAATCACGTTCATACCACCTTTCAGGTCGAGTCCCAATCCGATTTGCATCTCACGGCACTGCTTCAGAGAGTAGGCTCCGAGATACACCTTCTCGTTCATAATGGAGTCGAGATACTCTTTTCCGGCTTCTTCCGTCATGGCCGCCGCCTTGTTTTCATAGTGGCGCGTCACAAACGAAAAAGACAAGTAAAAGAGGCACACAAGCGTTAGCATGAGTGCGATAAACTTTACAATTCCTTTGTTTTGCATTGTTGTTATTGTGTTATTTGTTATTGTTTCCTCTTGGAAAGGCCATTTTTTTAGCTTGCAAATATAGCGATTTTTTTACATTGAGGGAAATTTGACGCTCATTTTCCTCTTTATTTCAAGGATTATCCCGCATTTTGAGCCAGCAAAATATCGGATAATGGTCAGAAGATTCTATTTTGCTATCCACCTCACAGTTGTATGGCGTGAAGTCTTTGGAGCACATTATGTTGTCGATTCTGACATAAAATCCTCTCTGATTGTAGGACACTCCGATGCCGATGCCGCTGCTTATGTAGCAGTCGGTCAGTCCTTTGTTCACGGTACGATGAGTGTATGATATAGGACTGTCGTTGAAATCGCCGCAAACTATGGTCGGATATTGCTTGTGACTCTCAATATACTTGTGTACCGAGTCGGCCTGCGGAGCCCTGCGTTTCGCCGCTGCGGCAAGTTTGTGCAGAAGTTTGCTCGATTCTTTGCGCACCGTGTCCTTCCCCATTTCGCCTTTCAGCATCTCCTTGTATCTCACCTTTTCGTCGAATGTAAGGCAGTTGCTCTCAAAATGATTGTTCACAACGAGTATGGTGTCCTTGCCTTTCTTCAGGAAACAAGCCATGCTGCCGTTGCCCTCCGAAACGTATTCGATGGAATCAGTGCGCACTATCGGGTAGCGGGAAAACAGGGCAAGAGTATTGTCTTGCCGTCTACCAATGTTTTTCACGTATGAATACGGATATTCCTTGGCAAGCAGAGCCTTGACATCGTGTGTTCCGAATATCGCCTCTTGCAGGCACACGATGTCGGCATTGCTCTCCTTTATATAATTAATAATGGAGTTGAAGTCGTAGTCGTCAGCTTGAGCATTGAAACCCTGCACGTTGTAGCTCAGTATCTTCATCGCCTTGGCTGGCGTTTCCGTCTTGCCGTTTATAGGAATGTACGTGCGTATAGGGAAGTAGGCCACAAGAAATGCTACAACCGGTATCACGGCCATGCGCCATTTGAACACAATCCAAAACACGAGGAAGGCCAGGTTGAGGCACAAAAACACCGGGAATGCCAATCCCGCACAAGCCATTATGGAATGCTCGGCAGGATTTATATGGTCGGAGAAACCTGTCAGCCACATCAATACTGCCGTAACCGAGTTGGCTCCGGCTATGACTTTGACAGCCAAAGTCTTCAACTGACTAATCATCATTGCTGTTTTCGAAGAGCTTTTTCTTTTCCTCTTTGGTCAAACTGTCATATCCGCTTTTGCGTATCTTGTCCAGTATGCGGTCTGTTTCTTCCTGCTTTGCCTTCTTGCGAGCGTTGTATTCCCAGTCGCTCTCCTTTGTTCCGGAGTCGGGACGTGCCGACCAACTGTTGCGGTTGTTGCGCCGGCGGTCAAAGTTCTGCTTCAGATTGTCGAAGAACTGTCGTCCTCCGTTTCTGTTGTAGCCTGCCCCAGGATGTCTGTTCCAATACCTTATCATAAAGAAACCGAACAACATTCCTCCCAAATGCGCCGTGTGGGCCACGCCGTCACCAGGTGCGCTGAGGGCGGAGAACAGCTCGATAGCCACATAGAACATCACAAACCACTTGGCTTTGATTGGCACGGGCAACGGAAATATAAAAATCCGCTCTTCGGGAAAAGTCATTCCGAAAGCGAGCAGTATGCCGTAGATTGCTCCCGACGCACCCACGGTAGTCCACATGTTCAGTTCCGTCGAATACATCTTGGCCATTTGCAGCACGTCAGCTCCACCTACTATGGTATAGAACCGGATGAATTGCGCCAATTCCTGTATCAGTCCAGCACCTACTCCGCACGCGAGATAGTAGAAAAGAAACTTCTTCGGTCCCCAAACGCGCTCCAACACGCAACCGAACATCCACAGGGCAAACATATTGAAGAATATGTGGGTGAAACCTCCGTGCATGAACATATATGTAATGAGCTGCAATATGTTGAAATCTGGGGCGAGAAAGAAGTGGAGTCCGCCCAACGAGTTCAGGTCAAGGCCATATCTCTCCAACAAAACCATGGCTATGAACACCAGAAAATTGATGATCAGCAGGTTCTTTGTTATAACTGGAATGTTTCGCATTGTCTATTTCAAAGTAGTTTTGCAGTGTTTTTTCGAACCGTTTTCACGTGCCGAATACCGCTGTTAGTGGCGCAAAATTACTAAAAAAAGTCCGTCACACAAGCAAAAACGCTGTGCAACGGGCTTGAAAAGTAAAGAAAACGGCATTTTTCTCCTTTTTTTGTTTGTTTTCTTAATTGTTTACCCTATATTTGCAGCATGAAGTAATGCGCAAAGGCCGTGAAAATGCGCACCTTGCGCCCCTTTGCCACAGGCCGTTCGCCGTTGCGCGACGCCCATTTGAGACATCTCTTCGTTGAGGAAGTGCCACCTTACGACTAAACAATTAAAGAAGAAACATTAATAACACACTAAAAATTATTCAAGTATGAACAAGACAGAAATGATTGAGAAGATTGCAGGTGCTTCAGGGCTTGCAAAGTCAGACGCCAAGAAAGCTCTCGATGCCACAGTTGCAGTTATAAAGGAAGCTCTTATCGCCGGTGACAAGATTGCTCTTGTTGGTTTCGGTACATTCAGCGTTAACGAGCGTCCTGCCCGCACAGGTATCAACCCTGCAACAAAGGAGAAGATAACAATCGCTGCCAAGAAAGTCGCTAAGTTCAAGGCTGGCGCAGAATTGGCTGACGCTCTGAACTAATCAAAGCAAAAAGGGTCGCTGCTAGACGCAAGGCCCATATAAAAAACAAGCACAGGTCGTTCCTTCGTGGAGCGGCCTGTGTTTGCTTTTAAGAAACTCATGTTTAGAGCTTTGCGATGTTCGCTTTATCTATTCCTTAGATTTATATGGAAGCGAAAACCGGAAAGACGCAGTGTGGTGACAAAACTCTTCAAACTTTTGATGGTCACCACATGGCGACATAAGAATATTCAGGGTTATTCTTGGAACTATTGCCAATAGTCTTTATCAGCGCGTTTTCTTTCTGTATGCCGAAGGGGTAGTGCCTGTGGCGGCGGTGAAGTATCGGCGGAAACTGCTTTGCGAGTTGAAGCCCGACTGACTGGCTATCTGGTCAAGCGTGAGTTCCGTGCGCTCCAGCAGTTCCTTTGCGCGGCGTATGCGCCACTGGTTTACGTACTCGTAGAATGTAGTGTGCAACTGGCGGTTGAGATAGTTGGATATGTATGTGCGGTTGGTGCCCAACTGACGTGCCAGTTCGTTGATGTTGAGCGTAGGGTCAAGATACAATTCCTTTTCACTGAACACCCGTTCCATACTATCGGCAAAATGATAGTCCTTGATGCTCGTGAGTACTTCTTCTCCATCTTCGGCACTGTCCTCGCCGTACTCGCAGGCACAGCTGTTGTCCTCGCTGCTGTATTCCATTCCGTTAGACTTGAGTGCTTCGAGCATATCCTCCTGCCTGTACACAAAGTAGCAGAACATTGAAAACTCCAGTATCACCGAGGCGTTGTACACCGCAACCGAATAGTCATTGGCCATAACTGTGGCAAAGGTCCACACCGCGATGATGCCTATATATAGGTACACGATGTATTTGAGCCAGTAGAGCGAGAGATTGTCGTTGGAGAAGTTGTCAGCCAGAATCTTGTTGAACCGCCTCACCGCTACAACGCCGTAGACTATGATGAAGAGAGAATACAGTAGGGTGAATATAAGTATGCCCATATAGACATATTCGTTTCGGCTCACAGTAAACACCAACAGAGCCAGTCCGTATAACAGAGCATTGGTTGTTATGGTTTTGCCGAGTCGGACGTTAGGGTGAGTGAGTCTTACTATTATGAAGTAGGCGCAGGGCACAACCGTCATTTCCACGATGTCTGTAAACCATGAAGTGAGTGTACCGTGCGTTTTGGGCGACAGATAGAAGAAGTATATCTCGAAAACAGTGATGCCAAGCAGATAGGCCATGAAGAAGAACATCATCCTTTGCAGACTGTGGGTGCGTCCTTTGTGGTACATAATGACCGTGAGCAACAGTTGCGCCATGAATAGCATGCCGAAAGAAAAGTCGTTTACTGATTTAGCCAGTTCGTTTGCCATAGTTTCTTTTAGTTTGTTGTGCGCAGCTTTTACCGTGTCAGTGATATTGCCATCTTCGCTATCATTTACAAAGATAGTGCAAGCGAGTGCAATGAAAACTTGTTTTCTGATTGCCGAGTGCAGCCTATCTTCTACAAAGATAGTGCAAGCGAGCGCAATGAAAACTTGTTTTCATATTGCCGAGTGCAGCCTATCTTATGCAAAAGTACGGATAAAAAAGCGAGTATGCCTTGCATCCAATCGATAAAAAACAACCCAAACGGTAAAAATATGAGTGTCAATGGGTACGAATTGACTTATTGACACCCTCCTTTCTGTCCTCGCCATTAACTTTGCATCAGTCGTTGAGGCTGCGCAAAAGCCTGCCGAAGTAGTCTGCAAGCCACAAAAGGGTAACCACCGAACCATCAACAAAGCCAATTATTAACCCTAAAAACAATACGCGAATGAAAAAGAATTTATGTGGAATGATAGCCATTGCCGTGATGCTTGCGGCGTGTGGAGGAAAGAAGTTGCCAACCGACGGACTGCTTGGAGAGGTTCCGTCGATAGTGACGGAAAAGGAAAAAGCAGAGCAGGACTTTGAGGCCAAGGTTGCCAAGGCCGACAAAGACGATGCCACGAAACTGTTTGAGGAAGCCTTTGCGCAGAGCAAACTGTTCAAGGAGAAGATGACGCAGGCCGGCAGTGCGCTTGAAGGAAAGGAGATTCCCATGGAGGTGACTTCTGACGTGGCTATAAAGACGGTAAAGTCCCTCACGGTGTACAATGTCAACGACAGAGGGTTGGTTACTCTCAAGACCGAGGCCGAACTGCTTGCCCCTGGCAGCTACCTTGACGACAAGGGCGATGTGCATTTCGGCAAGTTGGGCGCAGTGGTTACAGACAACGACGGCAACGCTTTTTATGCAGACAAGGTAAGTGTGGACGCATTAACTTTCAAGGCGCAGGATGGCTGCTATCCCAAGGGAACCGTGGTTCCGGTGAAGATACGCCTCACCGTGAAGCCCTACAATGCAGCTGCTTTTGCCTCGATGAATAAAGTTACGATTACCTCTACCGACAGTGACGAATACTCCAAAGGGCAGGCTGTGGACAATGAGGCTAAGGAAAATATGAATAACGAACAGAAAAACAAATAGACATTACTATGAAGAAGTTAGCATTTGTGTGCCTTATGGCACTCGCCTTTTGCTCCATTGACGCAAAGGCACAGGGACTCGGCGGACTGCTGAAGAAAGTACAAAAGGGTGTGGAGAGCATCACTGGCACCTCCTCTTCCAACTCTTCCACTACCTCTTCGACTACATCATCGCAGAGCACAGCGAATACAGGAGTGGAAACGCCTGTGGAAGGTGGCGGCACCATTATCAATCCGCTGCCGAAGATAGTGGACATACAGTTGGTTGGAGCCTACGGCAAAACCACATCTACCAACTATGGACAAGTGAGTCTGGTGTTCAAGGTGAAGATGATATCCAACCTTACGTCCATGAACTTCGGGTGCAATACTGATTTCCCGGCACTCATGGTGGACCAGGACGGCAACGCATACAAGGCGAAAGAGATCGGATGGTATCCCTACACCGTCACAGAGGGGGTCTACATGAAGATACCTGTGGACAAGTCCGCCATCTTTGTTGACGTGAAGCGCACCGCCACAACCATACAACGACTGCAGGTCGGAGTGTCAACCAGCTATCACGACAAGGGACTCATCGTTCTGAAGAACGTACCCATACAGTGGGACGTGCAGAACGACTGATCACTGCCACATACACCCTTTAGTACAGTGTACTTGACCATGCCACAGCCACTTATCAGTCACTTAGACAGTGCTGCGTTTGCCTAATCGAAAGATTTGTTGTACTTTTGCGTTACGAAACAACGTAATAACCAACATTTTATAAATAGAAAAGACAATGAAAGCATTCGTTTTTCCCGGACAGGGAGCACAGTTTGTTGGCATGGGAAAGGATTTCTATGACAACAACGCAC
>CAVKVO010000083.1:0-9869 GCA_963659575.1 Prevotella sp. CAG:1031 | reverse complement strand
CACAAACGACTTACAATGTAAGTACAGACGTACAGAAGAAGAAGGTTCTTCTGGAAGAATTTACCGGAATTCACTGCGGCAACTGTCCCGACGGACACAAGATGGCGCGCATATTGCTCAACTCACTGCCTAATCAGGCTTATGTGGTCAGCATCCATGCCGGCAATTACAGTGTGCCATCTGGCGGAGAACCCGACTACCGTACAGCCGAAGGCGACAGCATTTCAGCCTTTCTCGTTTCGGAGCGAGCCGGCTATCCGTGCGGATCGATGAACCGCAGCAAACTCTACGACGACTCTTATTTTGTTCCGCGTTCCTATTGGAATGCCTACGGACAGTATTTTATCAAGCAGGACGCTCCCGTAAACCTCTATGTGGAGAGCAGTTATGACGGCAATACAGGTAAGTTGACCGTTCATGTTGAGGGTTACTACACGTCCGATTCGCCCGAAGGTGCACAGGCTTTGAGCGTGTTGTGGACGCAGGACGACATCGTCGGACCGCAAAACGGTGGCGGTATGGGCGACAAATACGTGCATGAACACATGTTGCGCGACTATATCACTCCCGTATGGGGCGACACAATCAGCACAGGACAGGCCAAGAAGGGTCAGTATTTCTCCAAAGATTATGTCTACACACTGCCCAAGACTGTAGGTCCGGTAGAGGTTAAGCCCGAAGATATCAATATTGTAGCTTTCGTTACCACAGGCAAAGACAATGTGGAGAATGTTGAGGGCGGCAAACCGAAGTATCTCAACTACAACGAAACCGAGTCGGCAACGCTGCAGTCGCCCGACATAACCATCGGAACACGCTACGGCTACAACTTCTTTGAGGCTTATCTGAAGAACACGTCGGGCACAAAACTCACTTCGGCAACCTTTGACGTGACCGTAAACGGCAATACCGAGAGCCACACCGTTGCGTGCGACGTTGACCAGTTCAGCAAGGGACCCATAACAATTCCGGCAACCATGTCGTATGCCGAAAGGGGCAAGACCAAATACAGCATCGTCCTGACGCAACTGAACGGCAAGGATGTGGAGCGCGACACCATCAGCGGCGGTTTCCAGAAACCGGCTGTGTCGGCCTCGACGGTAAACGTACAGATACTCACCGACGCTTGTGCCTCACAAAACCACTTCTACCTGAAGGATGCTGACGGCAACATTGTGAAGGAATTTGGTCCTTACGAGGACGGCAAGGTGGCCACCTACGACGAGACAGCCACACTGGAAGACGGCAAGACCTACTGCATTGAGGTGACCGACTCCTACGGCGACGGTTTGTTGGAGGACGGCAAGGGCGGACTCATCGTACACAGCGGCAACGGCAAACTGATTGACCAGTTCTACACTATCAACGGTTTCGGAGTGCGCTCCTTCTTCACCGTGGATGTCGCAGCAGGCATCGCCGGCGTTGAAACCGACGGTTCAGCTTCCGCACAGACCCTCTACACCATAGACGGACGCAAGGCTGGCAACGCCAAAGCGCACGGTCTGTACATAGTGAAAGGTAAGGACGGCAAAAACAAAATAACAATAAAATAACAAAAAGACATAGGAGATTGATTTATGAAAAGAACATTACTCAGCATGGCATTGGCCTTCTCTATGGCAGTGCCCACTATGGCGCAATGGTCATCTGACTTTGCGGAAAACAACAAAATGAATCCCGACGGCAGGGCTAACTATGGTTATGAAATAAAGACCAACGCCAACGGTGTGACATACGTGTTCATGCAGTTGCCCGAAAAGGGTTCTATTAGCATGCGTCTGCAGATTCTCGACAAAGATGGCGTGAAGTTGATGCCCGACACGGCAATGGTTTTGTCCAACGAGAAGAACATCTCTTATACCAAAGTGGACCAGCACTTGATGGTTGACAAGGACGGCAACGCCATCATTGTGGTGTCCGACTACCGCACAGGCGCTAATGGCTACACCGCATACAAGGTGGACGAAAAGGGAAATGTGCTGTGGAGCAAGCAGCTTGGCACTCCAAACGAAGACCTTGACGTGGCTTCCATGAACATGACTTGTTCTGACGACGGTGGCTATGTGTTCACCTACTCGATGTTTGACGTGGCTACCAATATCGGCAGCTCGTATGTCACAAAGCTGAAGTCTGACGGTAGCGATGCTTGGGGCGACCAGGCTATCATCTCCGCAAACTCGGAAAATTGCAGCAGTCTGGGCATTGTTGACGCAGGATTCTCGCAGTCTATGATTATGTATGCCAAGGGTGCCAACAGCGACCTCATGGTTAGACTTCTTGACTTCGACGGTTCTGAGGTGTGGGATGAGGATATTCCCGTGTTCAAGGGTGGATTCAACACTGGTGTGCCTGTATGGGTGCAGACAGGAGTGAGCGAAGCTCCCGAAAACGGTATATTCGTATACTGGAGAGACGCTGACAATACTACCGCAAACTATGAAAACCGCATCTCCTACGTATTGCCCGACGGCACTTACGGATTCTCTACCGGTGAGGAAGGCACCATCATAAGCCACGACACAGAGAACTCGCGCGAAGTTCCAAGCATCTATTACAACAAGGACGAAAAGGCCATATACTTCGCATACCGTGTTTACAACCAGGCTTACCAAAGCCGTCAGGGCATCTATATGCAGAAGATGTCGCTCGACGGCGAACTCCTTTGGGGTGCCAACGGCAAGGCTGTAGTTCCCATGCAGGAAACCGACGCCTACTCTTACGCTTCCATTCAGGGCGCTGGCGACGGCAAGGTGGCTGTGTTCTACATGAAGAATGAGGGCAACTTGGAGAACTCCAATGTCAATTCCTACATGGTGGTATACGACAAGGACGGCAACGAGGTGCAGGCTCCGGTCAACTTCTCGCAAAAGAACAGCACGAAATACGACCTCCAGTCGTCGCCTCTGATTGACGGCAAGTACTTCCTCGCTAGCTGGTTGCAGTCTACAGGCGAAGGCGTGTATCCTGTTAAGGACATCATGATACAGCGCGTGTTCCTCGACGGCAGTGCCACAGGCATAAAGAATGTGACCGACGGCGAAAACAGCATGAAGGTTGTCAACAAGGAATACTTCTCTCTGGACGGTCAGCGCATTGCGAAGGGTGCCAAGGGTGTGTCCATTGAGCGCAGCGTATATGCTGACGGCACTGTGAAGACACAGAAGATAATGAACCGCTAATTGCTAATTGCGGTTGGCTCATGCCGTCACTAAATGCGGCATTTCACTCACATTGTTGGAGAGACTATACATTTTTATGGTCTCTCCAACAATGGTACAACACAAACAGAACATTTAACTTGTATATCGATATAGAAACTAAATGATGAAGCTTATGAAGAAAAGATTTGTTTCGCTGGTAGCTTCGCTCGCTTGCCTGTCGGCTGTGTCGGCGCAGGTGACGCAGAGCTATGACCCAGTGGTGAAGAATGGCACGTACACTCCCATTACGGGAGGCACTGTCGTGACTCCCAAGGCCGATAGCCTCGCTTTCGGCGATGGGTATTATGTCAAGGGCGATTCGGTTTACACATCCAAGTTTACCGACCAGGGCTATCCCATCGGCTTTGACTTCAAGTTCAACAACAAACTGATGAACCAGTTTGCCATAGCAGCTCACGGCTTTATCGTGCTTGGCAAGGACTCTGTGTCTTCCACAGCCGCTGATCCTTTCCAGATACTTATCAGCCAGGCTGACGACAACCTGGTGGGTATGTTCTACCGCAGTGCGGTTGGACGCATCCCCACTACCGAGATAAGCTATCAGACCACAGGCACAGCACCCAACCGCGAGTTGGTTGTGCAGTTCAAGGACTTGCAGCTGTGCGTCAAAGGATGGTCTAAGACCGAAGTGCGCGACACCGTTCAGCTGCAGATACGCCTCCACGAGGGCTCTGGACAGATTGATATGGTGTTCAACGGCTTTGAACCGAGCGCAGCCGTGGCTAGCAACCTTAACTACAACGATGCCTTCAAGATTGGTATCCGCGGTGATTATGGCGACCTGCTCACAAAGGACGGTAGCTTCGACAGCGACTTGTTTGTTGTTAAGGACGCAAGCATAAGGTGGAAGAGCAACCAGTTCCCCACCGACGGACTCACCTATCAGTTCAACGCTCCTGAGGATTGCGCCGCTCCAAGCGCACAGCCTACCGATCTGAAACTTGCATCTACAACGCTTGGCGTGTCGGGCGAGTTCAAGAAGGTGGACGTTGCCGACCACTATCTCGTGCTTCTCAACAAGACTGCGGAGTTGGCCACACTGCCTGAAGCAGGCAAGATATATGAAGCTGGCGACTCCATAGGCGACGCACGCGTGCTCGCTTACAGTGAGGACTCCGTGTTTACGAGTGGCGATGTGCTCGAAGGCGCAAGCAGCTACTATGTTCACGTTATTGGAGCCAACTCGTTCTGCTTCTACGGACCTAAGTACAACACCACTTCTCCGTTGACATCGGCTGTGGGCACCAAGCCTCTGGCTCCGTCATCTATGGCTTTCGCCGACAGAGACACCACAACCGTGACCCTCAACGTTGCTGCTGACGCTGCTGGCAACGACGTTCTCGTGGCCTACACCGCAGAGCAGAACATGAACGATTGGGGTGAAACGATACTTGGAGGCAAGTTCGGTACTCCCGAAGGCGCCTATAAAGCTGGCGACGCCATCACCGGTGGCGGCACAGTGGCTTACGTTGGCAAGGCAAAGGACGGCATCACCGTTGCTGACCTCACTCCCGGAAAGCTCTATCACTTCTCCGTTTGGAGCCGCAACGCTGCCGGCGACTACTCAAGTTTGACAGTGGAGAAGGCTGCCGTTACCGCAACCACACTGCCTTGGAAGCTCAATCTCAGCGACTACACTCTGTACAGCGCTCCCGAAGGATGGGATGCTGCAGGCAACTGGGCAATAGAGGAAGACGCCGACGGCAACCGTCAGATTACTGGACGCATCGACAATGTGGACACCAAGGGCAATGTTGCTTATCTCGAAACCCCCGACCTCTATTTGGCTGAAGGCACCAACCGCATTGGTTTCGACCTGCTCATGTACAACTGGGCACGCTTCGGCAACACTCCATACGTTTTGGCTGACAATGATACCATTGCCGTGCAGGTGACAACCGACGGAGTGACCTATACCGACGCAGCCACTTACACTAAGGAAAATCCTATTGAATATGCTTCTGCCGATGAGGCTCTGACCATACGCGTACCGTTCACAGAGGCTGCCGGCAAGAAAGCCCGTATCCGTCTGTACATGCGTATATGCGGCAACCCCACAACGGTGCTCAATAATATATATGTGGAGGAGAAGAAGTCTTGCGACTATCCTGTTGACGTGACTGTTGAAGACAGCACAATCGTTGGTTCTGAGGCCACCGTTACATGGACTCCGCAGGGCGAGGAAGACGCTTGGGACGTTCGCTACAAGAAGGCCGACGACGCAGAGTGGGGCACTCCTGTCACTGTTCGTGAGAAGAAGTACACCATGACTGGTCTTGACGGACTCACTTCATACGATGTTCAGGTGCGTGCACGCTGCTCAGCTGCCAGCCAGAGCGAATGGTCGAGCACCGAGACATTCACCAGCGGACTCGCCATACCGTTTGATATGGTGTTTGCTGAGCAGAGTTCTTTGTCTTCTGCATGGCTGATTAAGTCTGGCGCTATGGGTTCTGACCTGACCGACGGTGAGAACTGGTCGTTCCGCAATTCTTTCTGGAGCAAGGGCTTGCTTTACAATGCCTACGACGAGAAACTTGATGACTGGCTCTTCACTCCTGTGCTCGATTTGGGCGACGAGAACCTTAACTACAACGTGAAGGTTGCCATCTCCGCAACAGGCGACTCTATAGAGGGAAGCGACGGAACGCTGCAGCTGGTTGTGGTGAAAGACGGCGAGAAACCTTCGAAAGACAATGTGGTTTACACCATCACGCAGTCTGATATGCCCGAAGCTTACGGTCCCTCAAAGACCTTCACCGTGCCTGTCAAGGGCTACAACGGCAAGGCTCGTATTGCTCTCTACACTCACAGCACCGTTGGTGGCTGGCCTACAATGAAGCTCGACACGCTGGGTGTTGACTACACTTGCGTTAACGACATCGAGGCTAAGGTTGACTCTGTTGGCGAAGACACAATACGAATGTCGTTTACGACTGGTGCCGAAGAGGTGTATGTGTTCGTGCGTGAGGCCGGACAGACCACACGCGACTTCGCCATCTGCGACGAGACAAGCATTGCTCTTGGTGGTCTGAAGCCCCACACAACCTATGAGATTGGCCTTACCAAGGCTTGCGAAGTGGGCGACACAGCCAAGGTTAAGATAGTGGAAGTGACCACTCTCGGCAGCCTTTGCGCCGAGCCTGTAGGTGTTAAGGCCACGCCAAGCAAGTATTCGGCTAAGATAGAATGGGCGGGCGAAGCTTCTGCCTACAACGTTCGCTACCGCGCAAAGGGCGACACTCCCACCGAGTGGACTACCGAGCAGGTGCGCGACACGTTCATCGTGATAAGCGGACTGGAGAACAACGCCGAGTATGAGTACGCCATACAGGCGCAGTGCAGCAAGTTGGCGAGCGACACCAGCGCATATACTCCTGTGGCAACGTTCACCACACTCGTTGAAACCTGCCAGACCCCGACCAACGTAGCCGTGGCTCCGTCTTACAACAAGGCCACTGTAAGCTTTGAGAGCGAGGCCGACAAGTTTGAGGTAAGCTACCGCAAGGCATCTGAAGAGGCTTGGACATCGAGCGTGAAGGCATCGACCTCTGCCGACAACAAACACTCCATCGACATCGAAGGTCTCGTGGCCGAGACGGCATACAAGGTTCGTCTGCGTGCCATCTGCGCCGAGGGCGACTCAAGCCGCTGGACGGCATCTACCGACTTCACCACTCAGGTCGAGCCGGAGTGCGTGACTCCTACCGACCTTACCGTGAGCGACCTCACCGAAAACTCGGCCACACTGTCGTGGACGGCCGACGCAAGCAACCTCACATGGAACTTGCGCTATCGTGAAAGCACCGTTCAGGAGTGGACAGAGGAGACTGCGCTCACCGAAACCACCTACAATCTGACCGACCTAAAGGCCAACACCGCATACATTTGGCGCGTACAGGCCACTTGCGAGGCAGAGCGAGTGAGCAAGTGGGCTGCGCAAAACAAGTTCACCACTGCCACTGCCACTGGCATCGACAACATTGGCATAGGCTCAATCGGTGTGTTTGTCAAGGGCAATGTGCTCAATGTTACCAACCCCGAGGGCGGCGTGATAAAGAGCATTGCCATCTACACCGCCGACGGACGCACTGTAGCCGTGTCGGAAGTGAACTCTGCGGAGAACGTGTTCATGCCTCTCTCTGTGCATGGCCCAGTCATCATAAAGGTGAACGGACAGAAGCAGAGCAAGACATTGCGCGCTGTGATAAAGTAATCCTGTAAAAGAATCAATACCCTGAAGTCGGGGAGGGGAGAGCCATGGAGGCTTCTTTCCTCCCCGCTTTTTTTGTTTTTCTATTAGCTTGGCGTTTTTCTTTTCGGTAATTTTGTACCGCATAATAGTATAAACTTATATATAATGGCACTGATAAAATCAATTAAAGGACTTACCCCGAAATGGGGCAAAGACTGCTATTTCAGCGAGAACGCCACCATTGTTGGCGAAGTGACGATGGGCGACAACTGTTCGGTGTGGTTCAACGCCGTGGTGCGCGGCGACGTGGCTCCCATCACGATGGGCAACGCCGTCAATGTGCAAGACGGGGCGTGCATACACGTGACCAACACCACAGGTCCTGTGCATATAGGCGACAATGTGTCGATAGGCCACAACGCCACAGTGCATGCCTGCACCATACGCAATGGCGCGCTTGTTGGCATGGGAGCTACTCTGCTCGACGGATGCGATGTGGGCGAGGGGGCTATAGTGGCCGCCGGTGCGCTTGTGCTGCAAGGCACTAACATTGGTGAGCATGAGATATGGGGCGGCGTGCCGGCCAAGTTCATCAAGAAGACGCGCCCCAATCAGGCCGAGAGCTTTGCCGCCCACTATGTGGAGTATTCCAAATGGTATCTTGAAGAGGCGTAGCCTCGGTACAAAAGCATGGCTGATGGCTGCAAATGGACATCGGCTTTTAGCTTTTGGCAGTGTTTGAAACGCGTGAAAATAGTGTTCAAAAGCCATTTAGCCGCAAATGTCAATGGGCGTTTGCGGCGTTTTGCTTTGTTTACGCCCGTCGTTTTTGCGTGGGGCAAACATTTTGCCATTGGGCTTGCGGGTCATGGCCTTTGCCTATGATGTGGCGCGAAGTGCCGCTAAAAGGAATGCGACAAAGCAAGCAAATGTGACATTTGAATTGCATATTTATGCTTTGTGGACTGTTGTTTGTGTCTTCTGTCCATGAAATAAGCGGTTTGCCTTACTCGTTGTGGATAATAATAGCTACTTTTGCATTTGCAATGTAATATATATAATAGGTAATATAACCTATTATAATATGTGTTATGCCCACAGTTTTGGAGTGCATGATTGCATATACACGATATTGTTGTGGATGTAATAGTCAACAGTTAATATATTATTTTTTTTGACCCTATGGTAAAAAGACAACGATTAGTCATTATGTGTGCAATGGCGTTAGCCACGCTATTGCCACAGGCGGCCATGGCGCAGTACGGTTTGCGTACGCCCTTTGCCGCATCGCGCCACATGGTGAAGCAAAAGGCTCTGCCCTCGCAAAGGGTGGCCAAACAGAGAGATCTGCAGAAGCGTTACCCCATGTTGTGCTCAGTGAGAAACAAAGGCGTGAGCACCACGCCCAACTTCCTTGTGTCGTCGAGGCGCATGGCGTCGGCTGCTCGCCACGCCTCCGCAGCCACGTTGAAGTCGCCGTTCATGCGCACAGCCGACGGGCGTGAGCTTTATGGCAACGTGGTTTATTCAGACACGTGGGAGTTCACCTCGCGCGGCCTGTATGCGTTCAACGCCAACAGTGCCATTGAGACACGTGAGCTGTGGCTCAACGACGACTTTGCCGCCAATGGCGGCGGTGCCATGGTTAACGGTGTGTTTCATGCCGTCAACTACTTCATCAGCGGCGAATATCTGTACATCAGCCACTTCGCGTTTGACGCCGAGACGGGCGACATGACCACAGCCGAAAGCCTTGACGACATATCGCTCATAGCCACAGAAACGGCTGTGGCGTCGGACGGCACTGTGTATGGACAGTTTTACAACGCCGAGGGATATCCCAACGACTTGGGCGTGATAGACTATAGCACCATGACCCGCAGCACCATTGGCAATCTAACACACTTCTATGTGGCCTTGGGCGTAACGTCTGACAAAACACTCTACGGTGTGGCCATCGACGGCAATCTGTACCGTATAGACAGCCAGACGGCCAAGGAAACACTCGTTGGCCCCACGGGACTGACGCTGACCGACTCAGAGGGAGGCAGTCTTGGCCAGAGCGGCGAGATAGACCCAAAGACCAACACATTCTATTGGGCTGCTATAGACGGCAACAACTATTCGGCCTTGTACACCGTTGACCTTTCCACTGGAGCCGCCAGCGAGGTGGGAACGTTTCCGGGCAGCGAGCAGATATACGCACTGACAGTGCCTAAACCCGCCGCCGAAGACGACGCTCCTGCGGCGATAGACGACCTCGCACTCGACTTTGAGGGAGCTTCGCTCACGGGCAAGGTCACGTTTACCGCCCCTACCGCCACATTCGCGGGCGGCGAGCTTAGCGGCAGTCTGTCTTATGTGGTGGTGGCCGACGGCGACACCTTGGCCACAGGCACAACCACGGCCGGAGCCACAGTGGAGCAAGAGGTGACAGTGACGGGCAGCGGCAG
>CAVKVO010000082.1:0-9896 GCA_963659575.1 Prevotella sp. CAG:1031 | reverse complement strand
TCACGTGGCTCATCGCGCCGCCGTAGATGCCGCCCGACAACTGGAAGGTGAAGGCAAACAGCAGATAGATCCACGGATGAAGCTTGCGCGGCACATAGCTGTTGAACGACGGGACACTGAACGGTCCCTGCAGAGTAGGAGGTCCTGGCATAGGTTTTCCTTTCCTTTAGGTTATGGTTATTTGCCAGTCTTCACCTTGGTCTCCACGTTGAGTCCGGCGCGCAGCAGGGCTACGGCCTCCTTGCTGTTGTCGGCAGAGAGGGCTATGCGCACGGGCACGCGCTGCTCCACCTTGACAAAGTTGCCAGTGGCGTTGTCCACCGGTATCATCGAGTAGGCCGAACCGGCAGCGGCAGAGATGGACTGCACCTTGCCCTTAAACGTGATGCCCGGTATGGCGTCGGCGGTGAACTCCACGTCCTTGCCCACGGTAATCTGGTCCATCTGCGTCTCGCGGTAGTTGGCCACAACCCACACATCGTCGTCAGACACTATGCGCGCAAGCATCTGTCCTGGCTGCACGAGCTGGCCCACGTGTATGTCCTTGCGACCCATCACACCGTCGCAGGTGGCCACGATGACTGTGTACGACAGGTTGAGGTTGGCCAGATGCAACTGTGCCTCGGCCACACTTTCGCTTGCGCGCGAACCGCCCAACTGGTGAGTCTGCACGCCCTGCACCGATGCGGCACTTTGGCGGCGACTGTTGGCCTGCTCATAGCGAGCCTTTGCGCTGAGATAGCGTGCGTAGGCGTTGTCATATTGCTGTCGGGTTACGGCGTCCTTCTTCAGAAGAGATGCGAATCGGTCGAAATCGCGCTTGGCGTTGTTCATCTCCACACGAGCCTCCTCTATGCCTGCGGCCGCGGTCTGCACGTCGCTGGTTGTTGTGCTCATGCTGGCACTCACTGCCGACGACCCTGCGCGCGAACCTTTCAGTCCGGCCTCAGCCTGCGCCACGTGCAAGCGGTATTCGGCGTCCTCGATGATTACGAGTGTGTCGCCTTTCTTCACGTGCTGGTAGTCTTTAAACCGTATTTCCTTGATAAATCCCTGTACCCTCGTGTTGATGGGAGTGATGAGTCGGTTCACCTGTGCGTCATCGGTATACTCCACGCCGAAACCGTGGGTGAGATGGCTCAGCGCCCAAACGATTGCGCCGAGCAGCACGAGGATTATCACTACGTTGTATATTCTTTTAACTGTTTTCTTGTTCATTGTTGATGTGTGTTGAAGGTGTATATATAATAATGTATAGAGTCTTTGTTAGATGTCGCCTGCCGCATACTTCACACGATAGTAGGCATAGACGATGTTGATGCGTGCGTCCACCTCCTGCAGTTCGGCGTTGAGACGGAGGTTGGAAGCGTCAACCATGTCGGTGACGAGAGCCATCTGGTTGAGGTAGCGGTTGTTGATCACCTCATAGTTCTGTCGGGCCAGTTCCACGCTCTTCTTCTGTGTGGCCAGTTCCACATAGGTTTGCTGATATTGGGTGTAGGCCGCCTGTATGCTGTTGTTGAGTTGTTCGCTCTGCAAAGCGTAGGCCTCCTGAGCCTGACGCGTGTCGGCCGAAGCCTGGCGTATGCGCTTGTTGCTCTTGTAGAGTGCGCCGAGGCTATACTTCACTCCCACGCCTACGTACCACGTGTTCAGATTCTTGTCTATCGGAGGCAGTTCAAACGTGATTGGACCGTTGAAGTTGTCGGCAGCCACGACAGATACCTTGGGCAACAGTTCGCTCTTGGCCAACTTTTCCTTCTGCTGCGCCATACTAACATTGATGGAACTCTGCTCCAACAGCGGCGAACGGGTCAGTGCGGCCTTCTGCCAATACTGCTCTCCCTCCTTGGCATACTGCCTTTCGGCCACGGTTGTGTCGGGCATGATGTCTGTGCTTTCCGACAGTCCGAGCGTGTTGCAGAGCTGGTGGTTGAGTATGCTGCGGTTGTTGCGCAGTGCGGTCAGTCCCAGCTGGAGCGACTCCATCTGCAGTTCATATCGGGTGATGTCGTTTTTCAGAGCCATGCCCTGTGCCTGGCGCGCCTTGATGTCGTCGATGAGTTGGCGCGTGAGGGCGATGTTCTGCTCATACACCTTCATGCGGTTGTCTATCTTGTATAGGTCGAGATACTGTCCGAGAGCCACGAAGCGCATCTGCTGTCGGGTCAGCACAACGCCGTTCTCAGCCTGTTGCTTCCCCATTTCGGCCAGACGGATGCCGGCATCGATGGCACCTCCGGCGTAGACCACCTGTTGGGCTTGCAGCGAAAAACTGTTGCCGAAGTGCGGCGACTTCAAACCCTGTGCATTGCTGAAGTCGCGGTCGGTCATAAGTGCGTTGCCGATGTAGCTCACCGACAACGTGGCGTCGATGTCCGGCAGGCGCTGACTCTTGGCCGATGATATGCCGTGGACGGCACTCTCCACTCCTGCCCGTTGTGTACGAAGTTGTTTGCTGTTGTTTTCCACACGTTCAAACAGTTGGTCGATACTCATCGTCTGCCCCTGCTGGTTGCCGGGCGGTATCGCCGTGGTTTGCGCTAACGCGAAAGGTGCGCCGTTCAGTAGCAGAAGGCACACGCAAAGGATTGTCTTTGTCATCTGAATTCTAAAAGTCTTCTTATCAATTCTCGACTGCAAAGGTAGATGGTTTTCGCTTGTTGGTCGTTTTACATTTCACGCGGTGCATGGACTTTCTGGGAACAATAGTTCGTAGTTTCTACATAATGTTCGTACTTTTGCGGAAGATTTAGGAAGAAAAAGCTATGTCGATAAACGATAAAAACGCACGCAGCGCATCCGTATTGCGCAACTATGGTTACGGCGACGAACTGAGTGGAAGCAGCGACGTCCGTCTTGATTTTTCCGCCTTGGAAGACTGGCGTACGGAGATGTGCGCCTTGCACTATGGAGCCATACTGATATGCCGTGAAGGCACGGCAACGCTACGGGTGAACTTCAACGATTGGGAACTGTATCAAGGTGCGGTCATCATTCTGTTTCCTGGCGATGTCGTGCTGTTGAAGTCGTGGTCGCCGCAGTTTCGTGTGGAGATGATGACGTTCAGTCCGGCTCTGTTGCGCGAGGCCAGTCTGCAGTTGGAGCAAACCGTATATTCCGCCTTGCGCGAAGACCGCTGCCGACAGGACACACCGGTGGTCACGGCCATCATCGACAGTATGTTCGCCTTGCTCCGCCTCTACTTCTCGCAACCGGATTGCACGTGCGTGGAACAGTTGGTGCTGCTTCAGTTGAAGGCGTTCTTCATCGGTTTCCACGAGTATCTGCAGCGCAATCCGCAGTATCGTCCCGACGAAGTGCGGTCGAGGCGTGTGCGTGAACTGTTCAATCGGTTTATGATGCTGGTGGAACGCGACTATAAGGTGTCGCGCGACGTGTGCTACTATGCCAACTTGATGAATGTGTCGGCCAAATATCTCACCAACATCGTGCGACAGGTCACTCCACATACGCCCAAAACCGTCATCGACCAGTATGCCGTATTGCAGATAAAAGCGCAGTTGCAGTACAGCAGCAAGAGCGTAAAGGAGATAGCTTGGGAACATAACTTCACCGACGTGTCCTTCTTCTGCCGATACTACAAGAAGCATACTGGCAAAACGCCCCAGCAACAACGGAGAGAAAGTATGGAGGGGAAAGAATGAAGGATGAGGAATGGCCGTACCTCCTACGCTGCGCCAACACGCCAACTGCACTAAGGGCAAAGCAAGAACGCTTCGCCTACAAACAAAAAGCACAAAGGCAACGATGGAACCACTCCATCGTTGCCTTTGTGCTTATAGTGTATTCTAAAAGAGAACCTTTATTTGATCACCTTTATCGTTCTTCCGTCCTGTGTCTTCACGATGTTCAGACCGGGAGCGAGCTTGCTTACTCGTGTTCCGCTGAGCGTATAGATAGCTTCGCTGTCGTTTGCTGTCTGGACGTTGCGCTTTGCCACGGATATTCCTGCGTCAACTGCTGCGGCGTCAACCTTGCACTGGGCGGCGTTGAGGATGCTTCCGTCGGCGGCAATCACCATAGCAACGACGCGCAGGTTGTGCTTGTCCTGTATAATCGGATTGTCCTGATAGTTCAGCACCTTGTCGGTGTCAAACGTGAATGTCGTTGCGTAGTCCTGGTCTTCCACAAGGGTTTCGGGCAGAGACTGCTGCTCTTGGGTGAAGTAGGTGGAATAAACCACTACGTCGGGGAAGTACAGTCCGGCAACAGACTGGTCTGTGTAGAACTTGGCGAACTCCGGTTCGGGGTAGTTGCGCTCCACTCCGGCCTCTCCACCATAGTAGTTTGACTGCAACCATGACTTGCCCTCGCCGTGGAGACTGTCGGCAAGCAGTACATACTCAACCTTGCAACCAATGGTTCTCTCGGGGTCAACCGAAGCCACGGTGGCCTTTGCTGCAATGGTCTTCGCATCGGCGTTGAACGCAGCCTCAACGTCAACGCTTACAGGAGAAGAGGTCTTGCACACTGCCAACCAGAACTCGTCGATGCCGAAGTGGCTTGACGAGTTGCCGTAGTAAGCGTCGGTCTCATAAATTCTGTCGAGGAAAGCTGCGGGATAGCCGGAAATATTTGATGGATACTGACTGGCTGTGTTGTTTATGCACATAGGGTCAGCGTTGTGATAGGACAGTCCGATGAAGTCGCCGGGATAGAGACGGTTCATCACTTCCAGTCCCACAAGTCCGCGCGGACAGTAGCCGCACCATGTGCCGGTGTACTCCTCAAGCACAGCGCGGTGCTTAGTGTCGCGGCTGTATATCCTCAGTGTGCTCTCATGCTGTGTGCCGTTGGCATAAGCCTGACCGTTGATGCCTGTCAGAGTGAACTTCACGGGATAGGTTCCCTTCTGCGCCACTGCCGGCATCGGTATCTCTATGATGCGCTTTGCAAGGAAGTAGGGTGGTACGGCATCGGTGAGGTCGTAGTGTTCTGTACCTGTCTTGCCGTCCAGTTCATAGGAGTAGTCGATGCTCTTTATGCCTTCGGCACCACAGTTCTTCAGCTGGACGCTCAAACCGGTCTCCTTGTTTATCACACCGTAAGCGCGGGTGTCGTTGTCGGTTATGTCGCCACCAACAGCATCGGCACCGCCAAGGAGCAGACGCATGGCCGTGGAACCGTAGTTGCGGTAGAACTTCCACTTGATGTAGGTCGTCGACGAGTAGATGTAGTAGCCGCCTTGATATGACTCAGTGGTGAGGCTCACCGGAGTCTTTGCCGACTCCTTGGCTTCGTCAACGGTGAAGGTGTAGCCCACATATATGGAGTCGCCCGTCAAGGCGTATGCTTCGGGCAGAGTGTAGGTGATGGTGTCGGCGTTGAACTCCACGTCGGCAGTCATCACGTCGGGTATAAACACCTTCTTCTTGTTCTCGTCGGTTGTCACCTGGAGCTTCTTGCTCAACCATATCTTCAGGTTAGACAGGTGTTCGTGGCTCTTGAACGGCACGGTGATTGCCTTCAGTGTCTTGCCGTTGAAGTCGCTGCCGCTCACCAGCATGGCCACGTTGTATGTTTCCTTCTTTGATGTTCCTATCTCCACGTTGTCGCCGGCTCCGGTGTCGTAGCTGAACACCACGTCGTCGGCACTTGCCTTTGCGGATGCCATCAGCAGCGTTGCCGCAATGGCTGCGTATGTAAGTCCTGAATGTTTCATGTTCTTCTCTTGTTTTTAATAACCAGTTGTTTCTTTTTTGATAGCCAGTTATCTTTTTTTTGATAACCCGTTATTCCTTTTTAATGGTTGTCTTATAAATCAAGAATGGGGCACGCCGTCCACACGCGCATGCCCCATTCCTTAGAGGTTTTATTGTTCTATGGCTTTTACTTCACCATCACCTTCTTTGTGATGACAGTGCCGTCGGCCAGTGTTGTAGTCTTGATGTAGAGTCCGTGAGAGATCTTGCTTACTGCGCGTCCGCTCAGGTCGCAATACTTAACGCTCTTCACGCTTGCTCCGTTGGCCTTGATAGCCTCAACGCCGTCCTCTTCCTCTTCATCAACGCTCTGCCATGCAATGTCGGAGAAGAGTTTGGTTGTACCGTCGTTGTATATCTCCTGGATACCAATCTTGTCGAAACCAGACACGTAGAAGTAGAATATGTGGTTGTCGCCATAATACTGTATGTCGTTGCCGTCAGTGTAGAGGTAGGGCACTTCGGTGAGCGGCTCCTCAAGAGAGGTATAGGTATCGGTGTCGAATGTGAACTCATCATCGTCGAGATAAACCTTATAGTAGAGGTGATTTGCCGGCAAGTACAGGCTGTCGGTGCTCAGACGGTTGAGGTAGAACTGTATGCCACCGTAGCCATAGTCAACGTCGTAGGCCATGAAGTCATAAAGAGTCGGGGTGATAGGTGTGCCGGCTTTCTCTGTCCAAGGAGCTATGGACGGCTCGAAGTACTGTGCCTGTGCGTTCAGGTCTTTGTTACCCTTGCTTACAGCTATGCCCAAAGAGTCGTTCTTGAGAGTCTTTGCCACAGGGTCGTAGTCAAACACAATCTGCTTCACTGCATAAGTGCTGTCGTATGTGTAGTCATACTCCTCGTCGTAGATAGAGTCGTGTCCGCAAGTTGCGAAATATACGTGAGCCTCCGTTACTGTGTCTACACCGAGATACTGGCCGCCCTCAAATGTGGCCTTGTTGCCTTCAATCTTTCCCTTTGCCCATGCGTTAGGCTGGTTGTCGGTGAGTGCGCCGAGATAGATGTCGTCGCCCTCAATGGCCACCTTGATTGTCTGGTAGTCCTTGCCGTCCTCGGTAGATGATGCGTAGGTCATAAGTGCGCCTTCAGCAGCAGCGGGGTTAGTCGGAGCAACTGTGGGCTGCTCAAACTTCTTGAGCGATACCAAATAGTCGCCATAGCCAGCCCAGTCACCGTCTGACGTTCCGAGACCAAGCAGGCAGTTTATGCCGTCGCTCTCGGCAAACACGAGGGAGTCGCCACGGAGCACAAACTTCGCAGTCTGTACGCTGTCCGAGAGATACCAGTTGTCTTCTTCGCTGTACTTGAATCTCTGCAAGCTGTAGTATTCGACCTCACCGTAGTAGTCCTCCTTGTAGATGGTCTGCGGCAAGTTGAACACGATGGTGTCGCCCTGTGCCTTCTCCGCCTTCAACCATGCGTCGCTATAGAATGTACCTATAAGGTTTTTTACATATACACTGCCGTCGTTGCCTTCAACCCAATCGATTGCGCCACCGTCGGTGTACACCTTATATATATAGTATCCCATGAATACTGTCCATCCTTCGGAGTACTGATACCAAGCTTTGTGGAGTGTTCCCTCAGGTTGAGCTGTTATGATAGTGGGAGTCACTTCCTCGTCTTCCTCAGCCTCTGCGCGGCGTATGCCAGCGGTTGTGGCGCGACTTGAAGAAAACGCCACTTCGGGGAACTTCAGTCTCTGGTTCTTGTTCAACACGTTTTTGGGCATACCTGCCTCAGCAGCCTCGGCGTTAGCCTTCTGCAACGTTGTGTAAAGAACTGGTTTTTCTGATTTCTGAGCTGTAGTCGTTGTTGACAGTGCCAGCAATGCTGCAGCCAATGCAAAGTAATACTTTCTCATAAGCTATAACATTTTAATGATTACGTGCGTTGTTATCTGAATAGTCAAATACTTCTGTTTTCTCGTTCAACGCTGCAAAAGTAATCATTAACTTTACAAAAAGCAAATAAAATACCATGTTTTTTTAATATTTTGTCAGCATTTGCCGACGATGAATGTCTTATTGTCATATTTATACGGGATATATAGAAGTGAAGAATGAAGAACGAAGAGTGAAGAATCGCTGCGCTGACTATGGGCTGAATAGACGAAAGCCAAACGCAACGAAAGGTCAAACCGGTGGCGTTAGAGACTGAATAGTTGTTCTTTTACAGTAGCTATGCGTATCTTTTTGCTAATTTTGCAGTCAGATAAATTCAAAAATATAAAACGACGAGTTATGATAGTGGACATGAACATTCAGGCTTACGCCGACTTTGTCAAGCAGGTAAAGACTTTCAAGGTATACCGCAGCGTCGCTCGCAAGCAATACCAGGTGATGAAGGCAAACGAAACGACATTTGTGCTCAGAGACCTGCGCACCAAGGAAGACCACGAAGTGGACGCCAGAAGCATATTCATTGCAATGCAAGAGTTTGGCGAAAGAGGATGCACGGTTTCAATTATGCGCGAATATGTAGGGGCCAAAGGTGCCCAGGCATCATCTGCTCTTGTCTATTGGATATATAGACAAGGCACCATACAGGCCTCAATTGAGATTCTTGCTGATCTTCTTCGTGAGATGATGGAAAAAGGCCAGTGGCGGTGAAAGAGGCAAATCTTTCAATTGGTAGTTGGAAAAAACGAGGTAAAGATTGCCTTTGGCGCAAAACTATTCAAGCTGTCATAGATATATGAGAAAGAAATCGAGAGAAATGGATGCGCAGTGGGCGTTGGAAGTGATGCGCCGCGCTCCGTATATAACAGTGAGTTTCGTTGATGCCGAGGGCAAGGCATACGGTTTGCCGCTTTCGCTGGCATCGGATGACGACGTGCATTGGTACTTCCATTGCGCATTGGAGGGCAAGAAGCTGGATGCCATCAAGTCGCATCCGCAGGTGTTCCTCTCCGCAGTGTCGCGCTGCACGCCTACGGTAGGGCCAAAGGACGGCGATTTCACAGTGCAGTACAAGTCGGCCACGGCTACAGGAACGGCGGAACTGGTGGAAGAGGACGAAGAGAAGATTCATGGACTTCGTCTTGTGAGCGAGCGTTTCCTGCCCGAACACATGGATGCCTTCGACAGCAGTGTCGCCCGGTCGCTTGGACGTACTGCCGTGGTCAGGATTACATTGACCGAACCTCCCGTTGGCAAGCGCAAGCAATATGACAAGAACGGCGAGGAAATGAAGTTCGGAAGAATGGAATAGGGCTTGTTGCCTTTCATCACTACACGAATCGAATATACAAGTGAAAGGGCTGAAACCACATCTTGGTTTCAGCCCTTTCACATATAAATATATATAAGCTCGCTTTTAGAAGTTCCACTTCACACCGAGACAGGGACGGCACTTGAAGCCTGGAGTTGAGCCGAAGTTGTTGCTGAGCTCAATCTCCGTACCCACGTTGAGGTTTGGCACGCCGAAGTGCTGACCTACGTTGTACCACAGTTGAGGCTCGGTGCAGAACACGGTGCTCTTGTTCTCGGCATCGTCGCCGCTGAAGCAGGTGTGGTTCTCCCACCAGAAGTCTGCAAATCCGTCAAACAAGAGTCCCTTCACGCCAAAGAGGTCGTTCATGGCCCACACCACGGTGAACTGCATTGGCACGTTGCTTGTGGTTTTGCGTATGGTTTTGTAGAGTGCTTTCAGGTTGAGTGTGTTCTTATAGTCCTTGCTGTGCAGGAAATAGTCGACACCGAAGAGCCATGCCGTGTTTATTGGGTAACTCCGTGTGATGCCTCCGTTGTATTCCACCTGCAGACTCAAGTCCTTCAGCTTGGTGCTTTGCCAGAAGTTGAGGCAGCGGGCTATCTCTGTGTAGGTGCCGCCTTGCGACAGATTGGGGCCTTCCACGTGCTGGTTGTAGTTGAAGTCGTGGTCGACGAAGAAGTAGGTGTTACCCCATTTGTCGGCTTTGAACATCTCTAAGGTGAGAGTTACAAACTTGCGGTCGTCGCCGAAGTCATAGAACACTTGGGCGTTCACTTGCGCCTTTGCCTTGGGCGTGGCCACAAAAAGCAAGGCGAACAAAAACGCCAAGATTGAAGGTCTGGTTGTTTTCATCCGTTGTGTGTTTTGTTTATGGTTTTGTTTTGAGGCGCAAAGGTAATACTTTTTCCGTAAAATAATATACAAACGCAGTAGTTTGCAAACAGA
>CAVKVO010000081.1:0-9953 GCA_963659575.1 Prevotella sp. CAG:1031 | reverse complement strand
GTTACAGAATAAACAAGAAATTGGGTCTTGACACCGACATGGATGTCAGGGTGCTCACCAAGGAGGATATAATTGAGATTATCAAGTATCTCATTCAGCTGATCAACTCCAAGGCAACCGTCGACGATATTGACCACTTGTCAAACCGTCGTGTACGCACTGTGGGTGAACAGTTGAGCAACCAGTTCTCCATTGGTTTGGCTCGTATGAGCCGTACAATCCGTGAGCGCATGAATGTGCGTGACAATGAGGTGTTCACTCCGACTGATTTGATTAACGCAAAGACAATATCGAGCGTCATCAATTCGTTCTTTGGAACCAACCCGTTGTCACAGTTCATGGACCAGACCAACCCGCTTGCCGAGGTTACTCACAAGCGCCGTTTGTCAGCCCTCGGTCCTGGAGGTTTGTCGCGTGAGCGTGCCGGTTTCGAGGTGCGTGACGTTCACTACACTCACTATGGTCGTCTGTGTCCTATTGAGAGTCCTGAAGGTCCTAACATCGGACTTATTTCTTCACTTTGTATATATGCAAAGATAAACGAGCTCGGCTTCATCGAGACTCCTTACCGCAAGGTGGTGAACGGTGTGGCTGACTTGAACAACGACAATATCGTGTATCTCACCGCCGAGGAGGAGGAAGACCACGTGATAGGTCAGGGTAACGCTCCGTTGAACGATGACGGTACGTTTATCCGCGAGGTGGTCAAGTGTCGTCAGGACGCTGACTTCCCTGTTGTGGCACCTGACCAGGTGGACTTGATGGACGTGTCGCCGCAGCAGATTGCATCAATAGCTGCCGCGTTGATTCCGTTCCTTGAGCATGACGATGCTCACCGTGCGCTGATGGGATCCAACATGATGCGCCAGGCTGTGCCGTTGCTCCATAACGATGCCCCGATTGTCGGTACCGGTATTGAGCGCCAGGTGTGCGAAGACTCTCGCACCATGATCACAGCTGAGGGCGATGGTGTCATTGAGTATGTTGACGCCAACACGATACGTATCCTTTATGACCGCACAGAGGATGAGGAGTTTGTAAGCTTCGAACCTGCGCTGAAGGAATACCGTATACCTAAGTTCCGCCGTACCAACCAAAACATGACCATCGACCTGCGTCCTATCTGCAACAAAGGACAGCGCGTGACTGCAGGCGACATCCTTACCGAGGGTTATGCTACCGAAGATGGCGAGTTGGCTCTTGGACGCAACCTTGTCGTGGCTTACATGCCGTGGAAGGGTTACAACTATGAGGATGCTATCGTTCTGAATGAGCGTCTGGTACGTGAGGACGTGCTGACATCTGTACACGTGGATGAATACTCACTCGATGTGCGCGAAACAAAGCGCGGTATGGAGGAGTTCACCAACGATATTCCTAACGTAAGCGAGGAAGCCACAAAGGATCTTGACGACAACGGTGTTATCCGTGTTGGCGCACGTGTAGAGCCGGGCGACATCCTTATCGGTAAGATATCGCCTAAGGGCGAGAGCGATCCGTCGCCTGAGGAGAAACTCCTTCGTGCAATCTTCGGTGACAAGGCTGGCGATGTGAAGGACTCGTCGCTCAAGGCCAATCCTTCACTGACAGGTGTGGTTATAGACAAGAAGTTGTTCGCACGTGCCATCAAGACTCGTCAGACAAAGCAGCAGGATAAGGTTCTGTTGGCCAAGATTGACGAGGAGTATGAGGCAAAGGTGGACGACTTGAAAGACATTCTCGTGGAGAAGTTGCTCACACTTACTGAGGGCAAAGTGTCGCAGGGCGTGAAGGACTATACCGGTGCAGAGGTAATCACACACGGTAGCAAGTTCACAATCGCCGCTCTGAAGAACCTTGAGTATGGCGATATCCAGATAAGCAAGTGGACCGACGATGACCACGCCAACGGACTTATCGCGCAGCTTATCATCAACTTCATGAAGAAGTACAAGCTGCTTGATGCCGAGATGAAGCGCAAGAAGTTCGCCATAACCATTGGTGATGAGCTTCCTTCGGGCATTCTCCAGATGGCAAAGGTATATGTGGCCAAGAAGCGTAAGATTAGCGTCGGCGACAAGTTGGCCGGTCGTCACGGTAACAAGGGTATCGTGGCAAAGATTGTTCGCCAGGAAGATATGCCGTTCACAGCCGACGGACAGCCTGTAGACTTGGTTCTTAACCCGTTGGGTGTGCCTTCGCGTATGAACCTCGGACAGATATTCGAGGCCATTTTGGGTGCAGCAGGAAAGAAGCTCGGCGTGAAGTTCGCTACTCCTATCTTCGACGGTGCGAAACTTGAAGACCTTGCAGAGTGGACCGAAAAGGCTGGACTGCCCCACCTCTGTTCTACATATTTGTATGACGGTGAAACAGGAGAGCGTTTCGACCAGCCTGCCACTGTGGGTATCACGTACTTCCTTAAGCTCGGCCACATGGTTGAGGACAAGATGCACGCACGTTCCATCGGTCCGTACTCACTCATCACTCAGCAGCCACTTGGAGGTAAGGCACAGTTCGGAGGCCAGCGTTTCGGAGAGATGGAGGTCTGGGCTCTTGAAGCATTCGGTGCAAGCCATGTACTGCAGGAGATACTTACCGTTAAGTCCGACGACGTTGCAGGACGCAGCAAGGCATACGAGGCCATCGTCAAGGGTGAGCCTATGCCTACACCGGGCATACCGGAGTCGCTGAATGTGCTTCTGCACGAATTGAAGGGACTTGGTTTGAGCATCACTCTCGACTGATGACGTAGTAAATGCAGTTCTTCACGAAATAATATACAACAAAGTAAATATGGCTTTCAAGAAAGATACAAAGATAAAGAGTAATTTCACCAAGATAACTATCGGACTCGCTTCTCCGGAAGAAATACTTGAGAGTTCGTATGGCGAGGTTACCAAACCCGAAACCATCAACTACCGCACCTACAAGCCGGAGCGTGACGGATTGTTCTGCGAGCGCATCTTCGGTCCTACAAAGGACTATGAGTGCGCCTGCGGCAAATACAAGCGCATACGCTATAAAGGCATTGTCTGCGACCGTTGCGGTGTTGAGGTGACAGAGAAGAAAGTGCGTCGTGAGCGCACTGGACACATCGAGTTGGTTGTGCCCGTAGCTCATATATGGTACTTCCGTTCGTTGCCCAACAAGATTGGTTACCTGCTCGGACTGCCCACAAAGAAGCTCGATGCCATCATCTATTACGAGCGTTACGTGGTGATTCAGCCCGGTGTGTTGGCCGGCAAGACAGATTCTGAAGGCAACGAGCTTTTGGGATCCAAGGCTTACGACCTCCTTTCCGAGGACGAATACAACGACATTCTGGACACTAAGATTCCGCAGGACAACTATCTGCTCGACGATTCTGATCCCAACAAGTTCATCGCCAAGATGGGCGCAGAGGCCATTCAGGATCTTCTTTCACGCATAGACCTTGACTCTCTGTCTTATGAACTGCGTGACCGCGCCAACAGCGACTCGTCAATGCAGCGCAAGAACGAGGCTCTGAAGCGTCTGCAGGTGGTCGAGGCATTCCGTGGCAGCAAGGATATCAACCGTCCCGAGTGGATGATAATGAAGATTCTCCCGGTTATTCCGCCCGAACTTCGTCCTCTTGTTCCGCTCGATGGTGGACGTTTTGCCACATCCGACCTCAACGACCTTTATCGTCGCGTTATTATACGTAACAACCGTTTAAAGCGTCTTATAGAGATCAAGGCTCCGGAAGTCATCCTGCGCAATGAAAAACGTATGTTGCAGGAGGCAGTCGACAGCTTGTTCGACAACTCTCGCAAGAGTAGTGCCGTCAAGAGCGACAGCAACCGTCCGTTGAAATCTTTGTCAGACTCACTGAAAGGTAAGGCCGGACGCTTCCGTCAGAACCTTCTCGGTAAGCGTGTCGACTACTCTGCCCGTTCGGTTATCGTGGTTGGTCCTGAGCTGAAGATGGGCGAGTGCGGTCTGCCGAAACTCATGGCTGCCGAGCTTTACAAACCGTTCATTATCCGCAAGCTCATTGAGCGCGGCATTGTGAAGACGGTCAAGAGTGCAAAGAAGATTGTTGACCGCCGCGAACCGGTTATCTGGGATATCCTTGAGAATGTTATGAAGGGTCATCCCGTATTGCTCAACCGTGCCCCTACACTTCACCGTCTTGGTATTCAGGCATTCCAGCCTAAACTCATCGAGGGCAAGGCAATCCAGCTTCACCCGTTGGCATGTACTGCGTTCAATGCCGACTTCGACGGTGACCAGATGGCTGTCCACCTCCCGTTGAGCAACGAGGCTGTACTTGAGGCGCAGATACTTATGCTCCAGAGCCACAACATCCTTAATCCTGCCAATGGTGCTCCTATCACTGTGCCGTCACAGGATATGGTGCTCGGACTCTATTATATCACAAAGATTCGTCCGGGTGCAAAGGGCGAAGGACTCACATTCTACGGTCCCGAAGAGGCAATCATTGCCCACAATGAGGGCAAGTGCGACCTCCACGCTCAGGTTAAGGTCGTTGTGAAAGACCGCGACGAGGAAGGTAACTTTGTCAACCGATTGGTTGAAACCTCTGTTGGACGTGTCATCGTCAATGGTGTAGTGCCCGACGAAGTGGGCTATGTCAACACGGTAATCTCTAAGAAGAGTTTGCGCGACATCATCGCTGCCGTCATAAAGAACGTAGGTTTCGCCGAAGCCTGCGAGTTCCTCGACGGTATCAAGAACCTCGGTTACCGCATGGCTTACCTTGCAGGTCTGTCGTTCAACCTTGACGATATCATTATACCTGAGGAGAAGACTGCTCTTGTGGAGAAAGGTAACGAGGAAGTTCGCCAGATTACCGAGAACTACAACATGGGATTCATCACCGACAACGAGCGTTACAACCAGGTTATCGATACATGGACCCACGTGAACAACGACCTTGGCAACATCCTTATGAAGGAGATGACCGAGGCCGACCAGGGTTTCAACGCCGTCTACATGATGCTTGACTCCGGTGCCCGTGGTTCTAAGGACCAGATTCGTCAGCTTTCAGGTATGCGTGGTCTTATGGCCAAACCTCAGAAAGCCGGTGCCGAGGGACACCAGATTATTGAGAATCCTATCCTTTCTAACTTCAAGGAAGGTATGTCGGTGCTTGAGTACTTCATCTCTACCCACGGTGCCCGTAAGGGTCTTGCCGACACGGCCATGAAGACTGCCGACGCAGGTTATCTTACCCGTCGTCTTGTTGACGTTTCCCACGATGTGATTATCACTGAGGAAGACTGCGGCACACTCCGCGGACTCCTTTGCTCTGCGCTGAAGAATGGCGACGAGATTATCTCTTCACTTTCCGAGCGCATCCTTGGCCGTGTTTCTGTTCACGATGTTCTCAATCCCGCTACAGGCGAACTTATCGTTGCCGCTGGCGAAGAGATTACAGAACCCATTGCACAGGCCATCGAAAACGCATCTATTGAAACTGTCGAGATTCGTTCCGTGCTCACTTGCGAGAGCAAGAAGGGCGTCTGCATGAAGTGCTATGGCCGCAACCTTGCCACACGCCGTATGGTTCAGAAGGGCGAGGCAGTCGGAGTCATCGCCGCACAGGCCATCGGTGAGCCTGGTACACAGCTTACCCTCCGTACGTTCCACGCCGGTGGTGTGGCTGCCAATGCTGCAGCCAACGCTTCTATCGTGGCCAAGAACGATAGCCGTCTGGAGTTTGAGGAACTGCGTACCGTGCCGTTCGAGGAAGATGGCAAGAAGTGCGAGATGGTTGTCAGCCGTCTTGGTGAGGTGCGCTTTGTTCACCCCAACACAGGCATCGTGCTCTCTACAATGAACGTTCCCTACGGTTCTTCACTCTATTATAAGACCAACGACGTGGTGGCCAAGGGCGAGAAGATTGCCCAGTGGGACCCCTTCAACGCCGTTATCGTCACCGAATATGCCGGTACACTCAAGTTCAACGACGTTATCGAGGGTGTAACCTTCCGTGCCGAGACCGACGATACCACCGGACTTACCGAGAAGATCATCACCGAGTCGAAGGATAAGTCTAAGGTGCCTACCTGCGACATCATCAATTCCAAGGGTGAGAAGGTCGGAACCTACAACTTCCCTGTGGGTGGTCACGTCGTAGTTGAAGATGGCCAGACCGTCAAGACTGGTGTAACCCTCGTCAAGATTCCTCGTGCCGTTGGTAAGGCAGGTGACATCACCGGAGGTCTTCCCCGTGTGACCGAGCTGTTCGAGGCTCGCAACCCGTCAAATCCCGCTGTTGTGTCTGAAATCGACGGTGAGGTTTCTATGGGTAAGGTTAAGCGAGGCAACCGCGAGATAATCGTCACCTCAAAGACTGGCGAGCAGCGCAAGTACCTTGTGTCGCTGTCTAAGCAGATTCTGGTGCAGGAGCACGACGCCGTACGTGCCGGAACTCCGCTGTCTGATGGCGTTATAACCCCGGCCGATATCCTTGCCATCAAGGGTCCTACCGCCGTTCAGGAGTACATCGTCAACGAGGTTCAGGACGTTTACCGTCTGCAAGGTGTGAAGATCAACGACAAGCACTTCGAGATTATCGTGCGTCAGATGATGCGTAAGGTTCAGATAAACGATCCGGGCGACACCACATTCCTTGAGCAGGAGATTGTTGACAAGCTCGATTTCGCTGAAGCCAACGACCGCATTTGGGGCAAGAAGGTTGTCACCGATGCTGGCGATAGCGAGAATCTCCAGGCCGGACAGATTGTTACGGTGCGCAAGTTGCGCGACGAGAACTCTTCACTGAAGCGTCGCGACCTCCGTCTTGTGCAGGTTCGCGATGCCGTTGCCGCCACTTCCACGCAGATACTCCAGGGTATCACCCGTGCGGCTCTCCAGACCAAGAGCTTCATGTCGGCTGCATCGTTCCAGGAAACCACCAAGGTGCTCAACGAAGCTGCCATCCGCGGCAAGCGCGACAACCTTGAGGGCATGAAGGAGAACGTCATCTGCGGTCACCTGATACCTGCCGGAACTGGTTCGCGCGAGTTCAGCAAGCTCATCGTTCTGTCCAAAGAAGACCATGAGCGCATGCAGGCCAACCGCAAGAATGTAACTGACCTCGCTGCTGAAGAGAAGAAAGAAGAGGCGGTAGAGAAGTAACCGCCGATACATACACCAACAAAAAAGGCTGCAATCATCATGGTTGCAGCCTTTTTTGTTGGTGTATTTTGCTAAACGGACAGGTGTGTTATGGCTATGCGTATAGATGTGTTATGGCTCAGTGTATATATACGTTATGGCTCTAAGCGTATAGACATCGTGTGTCGTTATGGCCGTGCATCTTGATAGAAAGCGCAAATGAGTCAAGGGGATAGTGATATGCAAAATGAGCCAAGGGGACGGCGAGGACGCACGTCTCTACTAAACAGCGTATTTCAAAGCCTATCAGTAACCGTCGCTAACAGCCATTCTATGGCCGAAACGATGTGGATGCATTTGCCGTTGATTTCAATGTCACGTGTGGTGGTGAAGGCAATGAGGGTGAGCTGGTCGCAGTGCAAGGGCGTGGATGCCTTTATGAGCGAGTCTGTTTCGCGCTTGAAAGTCTTCGCGTTGTCGATGTCATAGGCCACTTGGATGAGTTCCACGGCTTTGTCTTGGTTGCACACAACGAAATCCACCTCTTTCGAGCGTGGCGACTCCTTGTAGTAAAAGATGTCCAGAAAGTCGTTGGCGCATCGGCGAAGAAGCTCGATGTAGACAACGTTTTCCAGTCGCCATCCAATGTTTTCGGCAGCGAAAGCATTGTCGCGGTTGTTCTGAAGTCCAGGGTCCACGATGTATGCCTTCGAGTTTCTTATACGCTCCTTACTTTTGAATGAATGCTTGCCAAGAAGCTGTATCAAGAAAGCCTGTCGCAGATAGTCCACGTATTTCTTTACCGTCATGTCCGTCATGTTGAGCGTCTTGGCCAAATCGTCGTATTTTACCTCTTGACAAACGTTGTTGATGAGATGGTTGGCTATTTTCCGTAGTGCATCCACGTTGCGGATGTTGAATCGTCTTTGGATATCCTTGCTGACGATGGCTTCCATCAGACTTTGCACATATCCCCGCTTGTTACGTATGCTCTGTATTTCGGGAAATCCTCCGGTGGTGATGTATTCCATGAAGGCACGTTTCCTTTCTGCCTCGGCCTTGGTCGTGATACTGTTGAGGTCTATTTTGTGGTATGTGCAGTATTCATGGAAAGAGAATGGGAAGAGCCGAATCTCGTTGTAGCGTCCCGTAAGATGGGTAGCAAGCTCACTGCTCAGCAGCTTGGCGTTGCTGCCCGTCACCACTATGTGCAGGTTGCTGCGGAGCAGTCGGTTTACAAACAGATGCCAACCGTCCACGTCCTGTATCTCGTCAAGGAAGATATATTTGATGTCAGTGCCGTAAATTTGGTATATGCACGAAAGTACGGTGTTCAAGTCTTCCGTGCGTATACTTGCCAGCCGGTCGTCGTCGAAGTTGGCGTATCCGTATTTCACGCCATGCTGCAACAGAACCTTATGGCAAAGCGTTGATTTTCCACTTCGCCTTACTCCGATGATGACCTGTGCCAGCGGACTGTCAAACTCAAAAAGAGCCTCTTCGCGCCTATTCACCCACTTCTGTGGGTCATAGTTTTGCACATATTCCTTTTGTTCCGACAACACCTGCAATATGATTTTTTCATCTATCATAACGGCTCTGTTTTTGAATGATTTATGGTAGTACTTCGCAAAAATACAACAAATCTCTCAGAAACAAGCAGTTGAGTCTTTCAAACTTTGCTAAAATGCAGATTTTAGGGCTTCAAACTTTGCTAAAATGCAGTTTTTAGAGCCTCAAACTTTGCTAAAATGCAGGTTTTGGGGGCTTAGATGTCACACCGTTTTGCCAAAGGACAGAGTAAAAGAACTGTCTGCTTTCATACAAAGACAAAGAGTAGAGGGCGTTGACATGGCGAATCTAAATCCGAAAGCAAATCAATTGTGCATTTGACGTTTTACTCCCCATTCTTTGCCGCAACATGAAAAAACAGTAACTTTGCCGCCATTATATAATAATAAGGTATGCCGACTGTGCAGTGAGTTTGCGCACGCGATGGCTTTAATGGGACAACCAACGTAATAACCAGCGGAATAACCAAACGAGATAATCAATCAAATAATTAATCAAAAACAAATTGTACAATGAAACTGAAAAAGCTTTTCACAGGAATTTTGGCCATGATGGCCTTAGTGCTCACATTCGCCGCTTGCGGTTCTGACAACGACAACACTGCGTCTATCAACAAGACTCAGCTCGTTGGTGACTGGTATGTCAAAGGTTACAAGTTCTTGACTTTCGACAAAGACTCCATCACGATCTACGGTGAAAACGGCGAGACCAAGAAGGCTGCTTACACTGTTGCCGGCAGCGACATCTATGTTTCTTCCGGAACCGAGTCGGGCAAACTCCTGCAGAACGTTTCCATCAGCGCCACTGGAGCTATGACTGCTCAGATACGTATTGACGGCAACAATTGGGAGACGTTGACCCTTCAGAAAGGTGGCACAGCTACCGTTACCCCGGCTCAGCTCGTTGGCGATTGGTATCTTGATGGCGAAAAGCTCCTCACCTTCACCGAAAAGACCGTGACCATCAAGCGTGAGATAGAAAAAGAAGTGACGGTCAATTACGTGATCTTGGGCTCCGACATATATCTGGTTTCGGGCACCGAAAGCGAGCGCCTGCTGCAAAACATCTCCGTCAGCAATGGCGTTTTGACTGGTCAGCTGAATATTGACGGCGTGTGGAAAACAGTCTCTTTACAGAAGGGTAAATAAGCCACTTCCCATCCTTTTGTGCAGTAAAACTTTTGTTCCGATGCGGAAAAACGTTACCTTTGTGGTGATTAAAAACATCTATAACCATAATTATGAACGAAAACAAGGAAACAAACCAGGGTCAGTTCCAGATTGAACTGCCGC